>CAVHVI010000055.1:0-12022 GCA_963639245.1 Bacteroidaceae bacterium | reverse complement strand
TCTTAGTTGGTGCTCGTTACACCTTCTAATTTAGTTTGATGACAAGCTAAATTTCTTTGTGTTTATAAAAGGTCGGTTATTAAAGCTGGCCTTTCTATTTGAGCTTGGGCGCATGAAGAATCAAATGCCTATCCTGAATTAATCCTAGCTCAGTCTCAAATTCCCTTATACAAGCCATTATCTAGTGCATATTTAGCAACCTTCGGATCTATATAATTACGCACGAGATCATTGTTTAGTCCTTTATTTGCCAAAGCCTCACGTAAGGCACTTGATGATACGAGATTATGAGGTTTGCTAACAAGTAAAATCTTGCCAGCGCTTTGTGATAATGATGTATTAAAATCCTCATCACTATCCCATATGCCATGATTGTCAATAAGCTTTTGAATAACAGGCTTAATTTCAGCACTCTCATATCCAGCACGCACAAAGCAGAGGATATTGGCAAGCTCATGTAGGTGCAGTCCTTCCTTCCACTCATCTATATATAAAAGTGAATCCGATCCCATGATAAAGAACAAAGGAACGTCATCACCATATATTTCACGAAGCTTTTTTAAGGTATCGACACTGTAATGATGCCTACTATCATCATCCTCAAGATCGCAAATTTCAAAATCGCTATCACCATGATTTTTAAGTGCAATCTCGAGCATCTTGCGTCTATCTTTATAGGAGACATTGACACTATCCTTATAAGCAGGAGAGGCATTGGGGATAAAAAGTACCTTATTAAGCCCTAAAAGCTTTTTGGCATCCTCGGCAATTGCTAGGTGATCATTATGCACTGGGTTAAAGGATCCTCCAAGGATCCCAATACGGTGAGTTAGAGGCGAGAGTGTGTCTTTTACGAGCATAGTAAATGGTAGCGAGCAGAGTTTAATAAGCGCTTAGTTTATTAGCACTGACATTAGATGCCTTGGCAAAAGGTTACAAGATCTTTAATTACGCAGTGACTTAAAGTTCATCACTGCAAAGTTTTCCACAGCCGTGCAGATATTTTGCAAGCAGGCAAGAGCCTCATCATTTCTAAAATTGCTCCAAAGCCTAGAGGCCTGTGCAAGCTCATCTGATAGATAGTTAAAAAGCTGTGGAGGCATCTGCATGGCAGCCTTTAAAACAGCGTTTTGCATAGGAGAGGTTCTAATATTGCAGGATGCAAAGAAAGCACCACGAGCCTTATATTCCATTCTGCCAACATTCTTCTCACGACATTTTGGAATTACAGAAAGCGCATTATCAAGCTGTGATATCACCATGCCTAGGCTTTCGGTTTGCGAACCTGCTCCTGCGCAGAAGGAATTTAACACGTTTAACGCACGCGTAGTATTGCCACTTAAAATAGCCTCGGCAATTTCATAACCGCTAAAACGGCTATCCTGCACTATGGTTTTATCAAGAAGCTCTGGAGTAAGATCACAACCCTCGTGAGTCATGGAGATAAGTTTTAAAGTCTGCGCAATAGAGATCAAATTTCCCTCAAGACAGGATGCGATATACTCAGCACTCTCGCGGCTACAGCGCAAATGCAAGGAAGATGCACGCTGATTTATCCAAGAGATGAGCTCATTTCCCTCAGGCGGGTAGATTATCTCAAGTGTGCCACCTATACCTTTAATATATGAGATAGCACTATCGCACATGGTCTTGATGCTACTTTTAGGCGGTAAAGGAGCAAAGGGCTTAGCGCTAAGACGTGAGTAGGTGATATTGATACGTGGTAGATCAATTACTATCACAACTCCTGGACGTATTCTTTGGGCAATTAGAAGCAGAACCTGCGCAGCTTGCTTATTTAAATCCTTTAAATAAATCTTGATGATGCGATCACCGCCAAAAAGCCCAGGATCGATAAGCTCATTTTCTAATACCTTTAAATTGGCATCTCCGGTACCAAAGTCGGAGCTGGTAAAGATCATGAAATCGGCATTGGGCAAATCTGCACGCGCCTTAGCAATGACGGCTGCACTTTTCTCATTTTTTAAAAGCGGATCATCTGATGAAAAGATCCTCACAATGCCGTTATTTGCCATTTTTTCTGCCCTTAGAAATTGCTCTCATCAATATCAGGAGCCTCGCCCTTAAGCTTAGGCTTAACCTTAGGCAGGCTGTAGCTCTTGTTTAGATAAAGTGCATCTCTATCCTCTTGGGAGTTTAGGATGGCAGAGCCGTTATTAAGCTTTGATAAAGGAGTTGCCTCTTTGGCATTAGCGCTTTCAATCTCATTTTGAATGCGTAGGGCATCCATTAAAGTAGTGCCCTCTGGGAGCTCTTCAATTGAGATCTTAGTTGAGGGATCATCCTTGGATTCGGTGAGTATTGCCGGAGTGAGTGGACTTGCATCAGGATCGCTTTGACGTCCTAAATAGGCAATGCGGTTAACAAGCTGTGAGGCAAGCTCATCGTAGGTCTCACCCACCATCTCCTGAAACTCATTAGATGTTGCCAAGGCCTTACCTGATTTATTTAGATAGGTACGGGTTAAGGCATTGCGCATGAGAATGGGACGATGACCCGGAATTGAAAGGATATTGGAGGTTCTAACAATTAAGCTGTACTCAAGTGCGGACATGTAGGCATTAACTGACATTAAGGGCGCACTGACAGATGGTCCTGGCACTGACAGAGTTGGGATCTTCTTATCATCCTTATCAATACCGTCGGTACCGTAGCCATTGGTGTAGACCTTCACACCACGCATACGCAGGAGATCAACTGTCTTTCTAAAAAAGGAGTTATGCCAATCACCGGTGACTTTGAGTGCCGGAATGGCATCGGCAGTTGCTACCTCATCTGGCAGATGAAAGCCACAGGCTGATACTAGCAAGGAGGCTGCGATAAAGAATGGTGCAATCAAAGAGGGCTTGCGCATGAGTACCTCTAATAGGTTTAAGCCTATACCTTAAAAATAAGTTCTGGTGTTTATAACCTGCTAATTTTACCGCACCCATAAATTTTTCGCTTTAAATTTTGCGCGTAGAGGGATAGTTTCTGGAATTGCGAGTGCTAAAAGACAATGATGCAAGAAAAAGGCAGACCTCACGATCTGCCTTCTAAGATAAAGCTTAGTTGCTTTACTAAGCGATACTCAAATGCTAATTAGTTAGCAACGATGTTGACTAAGCGGCCCTTAACATAGATGGTCTTACGTACAGTCTTACCCTCTAAGTGACGCTTAACGTCCTCATGATCAAGAGCTAGCTTGATGATGGCATCCTGCTCAAGATCAGGGGCGACGGTAAGCTTTGCACGTACCTTGCCGTTAACCTGAACTACTAAATTGATATCCAAAGCCTTCAAAGCTTCAGGATCAATTGCAGGCCAAGTGGCATCATCGATGGTGCCTTCGTTGCCTAGAACCTGCCAGAGCTTAAAGCACATGTGCGGGGTAACAGGATCAAGCATAATGACGACTGCATTATAGATCTCATGCATGAGAGCTAAATCAGCATCGGTCTCAACCTTGAATTTCTGTACATTGTTCAAAAGCTCCATGATAGCGGCGATCGCAGTATTGAAGGTCTGACGACGACCGATATCGTCGGTGACTTTTTCAATAGTGAGATGTAGCTCATGGCGTAGACGACGCTGCTCAGCAGTCAAGTTATTGAGATCGAGCTTGCCAGGCTTGCCCTTAGCGGCAATATCCTGAACTTGAGACCACAGCTTTCTTAAGAAGCGCTGAGAGCCCTCAACACCTGACTGACGCCATTCCAAGGTAAGCTCAGCAGGGGATGCAAACATCATGAAGAGACGTACGGTATCAGCACCATAGAGCTTGATCATATCCTCAGGATCGATGCCGTTAGCCTTAGACTTAGACATCTTGATCATACCGGCGTGCTGTAACTTGTGACCTTCATCATCAGTTGCAGAGACGATATTGCCCTTTTCATCACGCTGAGCGTTGACCTTAAGTGGGGATACCCAATTCTTAACGCCATCCTCACCTACATAATAAAAAGCATCAGCAAGCACCATGCCTTGGCATAAGAGACGCTTGAAAGGCTCATCGCATTTTACGATGCCAGCATCACGTAGGAGTTTGAAGAAGAAGCGAGCATAGAGTAGGTGCAATACGGCGTGCTCAATACCACCGATGTATTGATCAACAGGTAGCCAGTAATCAGCCTCCTCATCGAGCATGCCAGTTTCACAGCGAGGAGATGCGTAACGGGCATAGTACCAAGATGATTCCATGAAGGTATCGAAGGTATCAGTTTCGCGGGTTGCAGGCTCACCATGGAAAGTAGTCTTAAAGAAGGCAGGATCCTTCTTCAAAGGAGAGGTTACACCATCGATCACGACGTCATCAGGGAGCTTAACCGGTAGCTCATCTTCAGGGACAGGAACCATCTCGCCAGTCTTATCGATGGTAAGCATTGGAATAGGAGCACCCCAATAGCGCTGACGGGAAATACACCAGTCACGAAGACGGAAGTTTACCTTACGCTCAGCACAGCCCATGGAGATTAGCTTATCGGCAATGGCCTTAAAGGCACCGTCAAAGTCTAAGCCATCAAACTCACCTGAGTTAAAGGCAATGCCGTGCTCGGTGAAGGCTGCCTTTGAAATATCAAGCTCAGAGCCATCAGCAGGCTTAATAACAGGCTCAATTGCAATGCCGTACTTCTTAGCAAATTCATAGTCACGCTCATCGTGAGCAGGAACTGACATCACTGCGCCGGTGCCGTAATCCATGATCACGAAGTTTGCGACATATACAGGAACCTTGCGACCATTTAGCGGGTGGATGGCATAGAAGCCAGTGAACATACCCTTCTTTTCCATGGTAGCAATGTCGGCCTCAGCACTCTTGTGGGCACGACACTCTTGGCAGAAGGCCTCAAGCTCAGGATTTGACTTGCAGGCTTCCTTTACCAAAGGATGGTTTGCAGAAATTGAGATATAGGTTACACCCATGAAGGTATCAGGACGGGTGGTGTAGACGGTGAAAGTATCTTCAGAGTCTGCAACCTTGAAGGTGATGTTCAAGCCCTCAGATCTGCCAATCCAGTTGCGTTGCATGGTGCGTACACGCTCAGGCCAGCCCTCAAGCTTGTCGATATCGTCCAAAAGCTCTTGAGCATAGGCAGTGATCTTAAAGTACCATTGAGGGAGCTCACGTTGCTCAACCTTAGCACCGCATCTCCAGCAGCAACCCTCTTCAACCTGCTCGTTGGCAAGCACGGTGTGATCAACCGGGCACCAGTTAACGGTGGATACCTTCTTATATACTAAGCCCTTTTTATAAAGCTCGGTGAAGAACTTTTGCTCCCACTTATAGTATTCAGGACGGCAGGTAGCAATTTCACGCTGCCAGTCATAGGCAAAGCCTAAGGACTTTAACTGCTTCTTCATATAAGCAATGTTGTCATAGGTCCAGTCACCTGGCTGTCTGCCATTTTTAATAGCAGCATTTTCAGCAGGCATACCAAAGGCATCCCAGCCGATAGGGGACATGACATTTAAGCCCTTAAGACGATTGAAGCGGGCAATGACGTCACCAATTGCATAGTTTCTGACGTGGCCCATGTGGAGGCGTCCTGAAGGGTAGGGCAACATCACCAAGCAGTAATATTTTTCTTTGCTTTTGTCTTCAACAGCGTGGAAGGTTTGGTGCTCTTCCCAATATTTTTGAACCTCAGGCTCAATTTCCTGAGGGTTGTAAGGGATTTTCTCTTCAGCGGACATCTTGGTCTCCGATAAGGTGGGGATTGTTCCCCGTAAACATTTTTCTAAACGTGCTATTTTAGCATTATCGATGACTTTAAGTTAGTGCAAAAAATGCTCAAAGCCTTGATAGGGATGTTTTTTTAGGCGCCTTTTTTCATGCAAAAGATGCCAATTTTCCCTAAAAATAGATTTAGGCGTAAAATACGCGCCAAAGGACAGTAAGTTCCATAAGTTTAGTGTGCACTCAGGGCAGTGCCTTTTTTGAAGATTAAAAACTATGAAATTGCGCAGTGCAGTTGCAGCTGCTGTAATGCTAGCAGCATCAATATCAGCAAATGCTGGTCTTAAGTACAGTATCAATGATGGCTCGCGCATGGTCGGTGAGGAGAGCGTATATCGCATCGATCGTGACGGTACTACCACCATGGAGTATGTAGCTGCTCACTATACTCTAGGCCTATCTAATATGATTGAGGCCAATCCCTTAGTTGATCCTATCGTGCCTAAAAAGGGTACGGAGATGGTGATCCCACAGCGTGTGATCTTGCCGGTAACTCCCCATGAGGGCATAGTAATTAATTCTGCGGAAATGCGTCTTTATTACTACACCCAAGGGCATGTCGAGATCTTCCCTATAGGCATTGGTCAGCTAGGTAAGGGAACTCCTTTGGCTTGGGTTACTAAGGTTGAGCGCAAAAAGGATGGTCCTACCTGGACTCCAACTGCGGCCATGCGTGCAGAGTATGCAGCTCAAGGTGAAATTCTCCCTGCAGTATATCCAGCAGGTCCTGATAATCCTATGGGACTTTATGCACTCTATGTAGGACGTCTGTATGCAATTCACGGTACCAATGCAGACTTTGGTATTGGCCTTCGTGTATCCCACGGTTGCGTAAGATTGCGTGATGCCGATATTGAAAGACTCTTTAATATTGTGCCGGTGGGTACTAGAGTAGAGTTTACCAATCAGCCTATTAAGCATTTTGTCGCACCAGATGGTGGTATTTGGATTGAGGTCCATCAGCCGCTATCTCGCACCTCAGCAGAGTTTGACAATATCGATGAGCAGGCTCCATTTAGCTTTACTCAGTCCGATCTTGATTTCTTTAAGACTGCAGGTATCGATCAGGATATCTTGCAACGTGCCTTGCGTGAGCGTACTGGCCGTCCAGTGCTCCTAAATCCAGTCGAGTTTTAAATGAGTAGGGCCAGAGTGATAAAAAGTCTGGCCTTAGCAGTACTGCTTGGTACTGCGCTCAATTGCTGTGCCCAAGCTCAGGATGTACGTCCCTCAAGTTTTTTAAATGTAAAGGCGGGTGATGATGCCTTATTTTGGTCCTCACGCTCGCTCTTAGATCCCTTTGCAGATTTTGCATCTGATAAGAACTCTAATAATTTAGTTGCCGATAAAAATTGCCGTCTGCTTGCAAAAGATAGTGTAGCCTATACCCTCTCCATGCCTGAGGCCTTGCAGTTTAAGCGCATGGGATCCTTTTTAAACTTCCTCTTAAGACGCTCTATTCCTGAAAACGTTCTGCCAATTCCCGTTATGCTTTTTAGCAAGGTAAGTCACAATGGCGCCTGTGTTAAGAACATGTGGGAGAGTGTGCAATCTCAGGATATAAATAATCCTAGTGAGCATAATTTAATGCTCCAAGATCCTGGGATCATCGTCATTAATCAGGGAAGCTCAGCAGTATTAGCCCAAGGACTTTATAAGGGCGCGGTACATGCAATTCCTAAAAACGGCGCTTATTTTGATGCTGCATCCTTATCTTTAGCCTACGTGCCACGCTTTTTAGGCTTTGAAAATAGCTATGCCATCGATGGCTCGGTAAATGGTTTTGATAAGGCACTAGGCCTGCCTAAGGATGATATTAAGTGCGAGCTAAGACATCCTCATGATTGCTTGGTAGGCTATCAGGGGGCAGGAGTATTAAATTTCATCAAGCATCAAAGCGGTGTAGATAATCTTTATGTTCGTTTAGATGATGATGGCTGTGCTTTCTTAGATTTACCCAATACCCTGCTCTTTGGTGGGGATTATGTAAATTACGGCTTCTATACTGAGCCTGAGCTCGTGCTCATGCGCGATATGGGCTTTGATGTAAGACCTAGGGAATTTATTGGAAGTACGATTTTATCTCAAGGCTCTGTTCAAAACAGAATTAGCTCACGCATAAACTCAGGCTTTTATGCCTACTCTGAGCGCTCATCCTTATATGATCTCTCGCATGCATCACAGGTACCCTTAACCATAGGCACCCATGTGATGGGCTCTTTTAATGACGTACAGCTACCAACCTCTATTATTGCTACAGGTCCAGGATCAGCTGGTGTGCGCATAGATGGAATTTCAAATAGCCTTACCTTAGATCCTCAAGCCTCCATTATTGAAAATGGTTATGACAGCATAGGTATTGCCGTAGCCTATGGACGTAATCATGAGCTCAACATCAAGGGACGGGTGCATGCATCAGGTCCTGGAGGTGTAGGCATACTCTTATCCTTCCCCTCAAATTTAAATTCAGATCTGGTGGAATATCGCGGATCCTATGTAAGAGTGCGTTCACTTGATGCCATGAAGCATAAAAGTGGTATTAATGGTGGCTTGGGACAGGATCAAATTAAAAATGCCCAGCAGCAGATCTCAGATGAGTTGCAAGGTCCTTTGGTCAAGGAATTACATATAAGTGGTAATGTTTTCGGTCGTGATGCGGCACTGCGTATTGGACCACTTGCCCATGTGCAAAATATTCGCCTTGAGAATGGAGCACGGCTATATGGAGGCATAGATTCTTACTGGGAGCCGTATTTTGCAGATGGCAGGATATTGATCTCCCCACATGAAACCTCACTTACCATGCCGGGGGTGTTACAGCTAGATAGTATTTTGCGCTACCACATGGAGTTTGATGAATTCTCAGCAGAGAGCTTTATTAAGGATAGGTTGCATACCAAAATATATTTAGGTGAGAAGCCTTTGCAATATGGCGATCATCCTAAGGCTGATCCTAAGGCCGATATCCTAATTAGTGGTGGGATCTCAGGTAAGAGTCTTGATGTAATAAGCTCTGGTGGACACTCTAAGATAGATGGCACCGTAAATGTCTGCTCTATGGATATTCAGGAGAGCGTCGTCTCCTTATCAACAGGTGGATCCTTCTCCTCAACTGATTTTTTACGTATGCGTAGCCGTGGCGTATTAAATTTGGTAAATGGCACTGGAGATAGATTCCTTGTGCAAAAGGGCGGTTATATAGGTGAGGGCTCATCTATCAGGCTTGATGCTAGAGCTGATGGAACTCCTGCTGATCTTATTACTCTTCCTGATTTAATCACTGTACCAGGAGGATCGGTTAGTGTAGAGCCAGGGCTTTCCTATGCGCAGATCCGCTCCTTTAATGCCTCCCCTCGTGAATTCATGCGCTTTATTGAACGCTTTACCTTAGGTGCGCGCAGCTTATTTAAGGACTCTGGACTTAATGTTTCCTTCCCTAAGCATGTGTGGTATGAAAATGGTGAGCTTGGTATGGAGATAAAATGCTCATCCCGAGGCTGTCGTGCCGGTCGCTTTACCACGGTTTCAACTAGTAAGGATGAATCAACTCCGCTTTGGCGTTATTGCTTATCAGGTGCGGGCACGGTGCTTTTATTCTTTATTCTTTTTATCTATTTTTCCTACGAAAAGCACAATGGCCGTGAGCATGGTAAGAGACGAGCTTTGCATGAGCTATCGGCAGTGATGAAGCATGATTCGCGCTAATATAAGCTTTTTTCGTGATAATGCTTGCAAACTTTAGGGCAAAGTAGCGCTTTTTTGAGAGAAAATCGCATTAAGCTTGCGTAAGTTGAAAATCACACTATAGTTAGAGTATGAGAACACGTGAGCTTAGCAAGCAAAAAATAAGGTTCACTGTTCAAAGAAAAAGCGGGAAGATCAACGGCGATTTAAACCTTCGTCTAGGATCTTCAGGGAAGACCGCTGGACTTAAATGGAGAGAAGTTGTTGGCTGATGCTTCTTCCAAAGGGTAAAGTCCGGCGGTTTTTCTTATTTTATAAAGGACGTTTTTACAAGCTTAGTGCCCACAAATACTGCAACTCCACAGCTAAGCTTTGACAGATTGGCAAATTTGTCGGCGCTTGCATAGCGTTTCATCTGCTCTAATCCCTCTTGATATTTTTGTGCGATAGTATCGGCATTTGCCTTGCTACAGCTTAGGTATTTAAGCTCAATGAGGTAGGCAAAGCGTGAGCTTGAGCTAGTGTTTTCTTCAATAAAGACATCGCAATAGCCCTTGCCAATTAGCTCCTCATCGGCGCTGACCTTAATATTAGTTGAGCTGTGGCAGGCATCCTGCAGGGCAATTTGAATGCTATTTTCGCTAAAGTGCGCGAGGGAATGATTGGCACTAGTATGAGTTAACATCTCGGATACATAGTGAAGCAGTGGCAGTAGCTGTCCTTGATGCAAGGCATTATGCGCGGCGATGAGCTTGGGAGTTGCGATAAAGTGCAGATCGTCAAATTCAAGGATGTACCTAAAGTAATATCCAAAAAACTGCTCCTTAATTACCCTATTAGGACAGCTCAGTAAAAAGTCATCATTTAAACTCCAGGTTAGAAATCCCATATAGAGCATTACTGATAAAACTTCGTTGCGGCTAAGCTTTCTTACCTTATTTAAGTTAATGGTTGCTGGAAACACCGGCATTTCAAGTGCTTTATTATTTAAGGTAGCGTTACATATTTCATTTGGCAGTAGCTCGTCATCACAAAGAGCGATGAAATTTGCAATTTTGGAGATGTCCTGATTGGTATTAGGAGGTAATAGCTGCCTAGGCTCTTTGTTCGAGGTTTGGATAGCATTTAGGTAGTAAAGACACATTTCTGGATTAAAGACGGTTTGTTTACTATCTAGGCTAAAGCGATATCCGTTATAGAGTGTCTTCATACGTGCAAGAATATCGGTGGCACTTACTGCGTATTTATCTACATCAATGCACCGGTTGATGAGATCTAAGAGCTCCTCATTAGTAAAGCCAAACATGGCAGTGTAATTTTCATCAGCGCTGATATTTGATGCAATGTTGAAGCCTGATGAAATTGAATCAAGCGACACTGAGGTCACGCCGGTGATAAAGATCCTATCGATAAGCTCATCGGTTTGATCCTTGATGGCAGCATAGAAGCTTCTTAAAAAGCCATCATCGGCGGTCATCTCCAAAAATGCCTTGGAATTTTTAGATAGGATCTCATTTGCAAATTGATCGTATTCATCAATTATGAGGTAGACATCCCGGTGACCATCTTTTTTTACCTCCGCACAAAAGCGGTTAAATAAGGTTGCAGGATCTTGGGTTTGCGTTATTAGATTATCGACCTCAAATCCGGCAATAGGATATTTAGTTAAGAAGCTTTTAAAGCTTTTTATTAGGCTGTAGGAAAAATTTTGAATTAAATCCTTGCCACTTGTTATGCCAGAGAAGTTAAAGCGCAGGATCCTATATTTTCCTTGCAAAGGAGTCTTGTGATCATAGATATAGGTGCCAGCGAATAATTTTTCAAAATTTGTAGCTTGATTTATGTCGTAATAGGCGGCGAGAGTATTAACAAATAAGGTTTTGCCAAAGCGACGAGGGCGCACTATAAAAGGATAAGAGTAGTTAGAATTTTCCAACTGCTCAATGAACATGGTTTTATCCACATAGGCAAAATTTCGTGCAAGTAGGGTATCAAATCGAGTATCGCCGCAGGGTAGCTTTTGAAATTTTTTGTCAGGCATTTTCTATCTTATTTATCGTGCTGTTCATGCTTTAATTATAGGAGATTTCTGCTGAATACTTGCATATTTGTAAATTGCAGATTAGTACTAGGATTTCAAAAATTTTATCCTTTTGAATGTGGTAGTATTCTAAGAGGTAGTCGTAATTGCCTTTCTTATTTAAAAGATAAGATTCGTTTTATGGCTCTCTTTTGGGAGGAGCTATGCAAGCAAAATACATAGATCCTTTAAAAGAGCTTCCTGTAGGTATTAGCAATTTCGCGACCATTTTTAATGGTAACTACTATATTGATAAAACGCCTTTTATAAAAAGCGTATTCAAAAAAGATAGTCCGTTATTGATCACAAGGCCTAGAGTTTTTGGTAAGCGGTGGATGATTCAACAATTAAAACCGTCTACTGCTATGGGATAAGCTTCTGTCACAAGTGTTGTTGTGTGAGACTAAAGAGCTATAGATAAAGCACGCCTTTGAAGTTTAGGTTATCCTCAGTAAGTAAGTTTGTTGTAAGGGAGTAAAGCAAATGGATCCTAAAAATATTGACTTTGCATCTTTAAG
>CAVHVI010000054.1:0-12113 GCA_963639245.1 Bacteroidaceae bacterium | reverse complement strand
GCCATTAATCGTCCGCATGAGAATTATTTAAGCGGTGTCCTATGAAATTAGTTCCTTTATATGATCGCGTTATCGTCAAGCCTTTTGAGGAAGAGAAAAAGTCCTCTGGTGGCATTTTGTTAGGTAGCCAGGCTGAGAAGTCAACTCGCGGTAAAGTTATCGCTGTTGGTGAGGGCCGTATTCTTGAGAACGGTCAGGTTGCTAAGATGGTTGTTAAGGCTGGCGACACCGTGATCTACAACGAGGGCTACGGCTCTAAGAAAGAGAAGCTTGATGGCGAGGATGTGATCATCCTTTCTGAAAGCGACATCATGGCAATCGTTGAAGACTAATCTACAGATTTCATTTTTAGGAAGATTATAAAATGTCAGCAAAACAGGTATTTTTCGGTAACGAAGCCCGCACTCAGATGCTTGAGGGCGTAAATATTCTTGCTAACGCAGTTAAGGTTACCTTAGGCCCTAAGGGTCGTAATGTTGTTTTGGACCGTGCTTACGGTGCTCCTCTCATCACCAAGGACGGTGTAACCGTTGCTAAGGAGATTGAGCTTGAGGGTAAGTTCCAGAACATGGGTGCTCAGATGGTTCGTGAGGTTGCATCTAAGGCTAATGATGCAGCTGGTGACGGTACCACTACCGCTACTGTTTTGGCTCAGGCTATCGTTAACGAAGGCTTGAAGTCCGTTGCTGCTGGTATGAATCCTATGGATTTGAAGCGCGGCATCGATAAGGCTGTTACTGCCGCTATCGAAGAGCTCAAGAAGCTTTCTGTTAAGTGCGACGATGAGAAGGCTATCGCTCAGGTAGGTACCATTTCTGCTAACTCTGATGCAACCGTTGGTAACCTCATTGCTGAGGCTATGGAAAAGGTTGGTCACGATGGCGTTATCACCATTGAAGATGGTCAGGGCTTTGAGGATCAGTTAGACGTTGTTGAAGGTATGCAGTTCGACCGCGGCTACCTCTCTCCTTACTTTGTAAACAAGGCTGATACCTCCACCGTTGAGCTTGATGATCCTTATTTGCTCCTTTGCGATAAGAAGATCTCCAACATCCGTGACATTCTCCCTGTACTAGAGGCTGTTGCTAAGTCTGGTAAGGCTTTGATTTTGGTTGCTGAGGATGTTGAAAGCGAAGCTTTGGCTACCTTGGTTGTTAACAACATGCGTGGCATCGTTAAGGTTGCTGCTGTTAAGGCTCCTGGCTTTGGCGATCGTCGTAAGGCTATGTTGCAGGATATCGCAATCCTAACTGGCGGTACCGTAATTTCCTCAGAGCTTGGCATGGAGCTTGATAAGGCTACCATCGATGATCTCGGCCAGGCTAAGAAGGTTGTTATTACTAAGGATGACACCACCATCGTTAAGGGTGCTGGTGACAAAGAAGCTATTGCTGATCGCGTAGCTCAGATCCGTAAGCAGATTGAAGAGTCCACCTCTGAGTACGATCGTGAGAAGCTTCAGGAGCGTGTTGCTAAGCTTGCTGGCGGCGTTGCCGTTATCAAGGTTGGTGCTGCTACCGAAGTTGCCATGAAGGAAAAGAAGGCTCGTGTTGAAGATGCTATGCATGCAACTCGTGCTGCTGTTGAGGAAGGCGTTGTTGCTGGCGGCGGTGTTGCTTTGATGCACGTTGCTCAGAAGATCGCTGGTTTGACTGGTGACAATCAGGATCAGAACGTTGGTATCAAGGTTGCCTTGACCGCTATGGAAGCTCCTCTACGTCAGATCGTTACCAACGCTGGTGAAGAAGCCTCTGTAATTGCCAACAAGGTTCGTGATGGCAATGATACCTTCGGTTACAATGCTGCTACTGGTGAGTACGGCAATATGATCGAGATGGGTATTTTGGATCCTACCAAGGTTACCCGTTCTGCTTTGGAATATGCAGCATCTATCGCTGGCCTCATGATCACCACCGAGTGCATGATTGCCGATGCTCCTAAGAAGGAAGCTGACGCTCCTGCTGGTGCTCCTGGCATGGGCGGCATGGGTGGTATGGGCGGCATGATGTAATTCATCCCCAAACACCTAGGAATTAGTTCCTAAATTAAGCCCCGCGATCATAAAGATTGTGGGGCTTTTAGTTTTTGTGGGTTAAGCGCCCAAGAACTTGTGCTTACTTCCTTTATCGAATGCAAAATCACAGCTTTGCGCTATATGCTAAAGGGAGCATGGCCATCTTTTTTCCTTGCTATTGCGACTTTCTGCACAGCTCAGTTTAGCTTGGACATAGTGAGCGATCCTATGCCACATCTCATGATTAAGCGTCTTAGGAACGCACCTAAGATTAAAGGCTTTTTAATAAGCTTCAAGCAAAGCTTTAGTCTTATTGAGAGGCTTGCTTTTTTATAATCAGCAAGAGTTACGTCTTTCTTGGTGTTAAAAAGCTTTGAAAGTATCCATGCACTTTCAAAGGCATAGCTCATGCCCTCAAGTGAGCTTGGACTTATAAATCCTGCAGCCTCGCCTATTAGGAAGCACTTATTCTTACCTAAGCAAAACTGCCAAGGAGTGCTGGGGCTTAATACCTTACACGCCTCTGTTTTAATTGGTTCATCAAGCTTAAAACCAAAGACCTTGAGCTTATCCTTCATCGCATCAAAGCGTTTTCTGGCATCCTTTTCAGGGAAGGCACCACCAAAGATAAAGTGCTCGTTTTTAGATAACCCCCAAGCATAGCAGTCGGTAAGATTTTCATCAAAGATACACGAGTAAAAGGGCTCCTTGTGCTTATCCTCAAACCACTGCTGTATCGCCATGTATGAATGGATTTTAAAATCTGGAATTAATGATCGTCTGACAATGGAGTTTGCGCCGTCGCATCCTGCGACATAGCGGGCTTTATATTGCTGTACAGCGCCATTTTCTAAAACGGCGATTTCATAATATCCATCATGCTCGCTTACGCTCTTACAGATCACATTGTCATGAATTTCAACATGGCTTGGGATTAGGGATTTAAGCCACATATCAAACTTATGCCTATCCATATTGACGTAGCTTCGCTGATAATGCCTGATATAGCGTCGCTTCAAATCAATGGTTTTTACGGAGAAGATCTGTGGTGTGACCAATACGTCAAGCGGAAGCGTCATGCCAAAGCGGGCAAAGCATTTTTGGGCATCAGGTGCTAAAAGACCTCCACAGGGCTTTTTAAAGCTGTTTTCTTCAGCAGATTTTTTATCAAAGGCTATTATGCTGTACTTTTTTGAAAGCTCTCTTGCAAGAGTAGAACCTGCAGGTCCTAAGCCTATGATCGCTATATCTATGATCCTATCTGCCATTTGCGCTCCAAAGCATTGATGCAATTTATAGCCCTAATGCACATGCGACTCACTCGATCCCGATCTTAACATCCGCACAGCGTTGCTGAAGTTTTTTGATCGATAACAATTCATTTTCGTGCTTGGTTTCCCAAAGTCAGAAGCGTTTTTCACATCTTTTTACCGTGTTCATCAACGACAGTATAGGCACGATAAATTTGGAATAAGTTGAACTTGTTGTTGTAGCTAATAAGGCATCCCTTAGGTAGCTCGGGGTATAGGCTTAAATCTGGTTTCGGAGGATTGGACATAAATGGGTACCTACTATTAATTGTTGAGAGCTTGCATTTCATGATATCTCAAAGAATAAAGGCTCAAAACCTAAGCTCTGAGCCTTTTAAATTCTTATATAGATACTGCCTTAGAAGATATCATCGGCGCTACCGCTTGCTGGAGGCTGTGCTGCAGCTGGTGTAGTAGTTCCATCATCTGAGCTTGCATCAGAGGATTGTCCGATTTCATCAGGATTTGCTTGCGATATAGCTTGGCTGCCCTTGAGGCAAAGGTCTGTTATACCCTCGTTAGTGCATTGCATGACACCTGCAGGTCTTACGAGATCCTTATTAGGAGTACCATGTTGTGAGAGCTTGATAAACTCCGCCCATACTGGCAATGCTGAGTAAGCACCGCCTTCAGGACCTGAAGGAGAATGACCTAGATCGCGATCTGTATCAAAGCCCATCCAAGCCGTAGCCACGATATTGGCGTTAAATCCTGAGAACCAAGCATCGTGGACATCGTTAGTGGTACCTGTTTTACCATGTAAATCTTGACGACCAGTGGTTGCTGAGGCTCTACCACCAGTTCCCCAGTAAGGCCCAGTCATGCCGCTACCACCATAGATCACCGAGCGCATCATGTCAGCTACAATATAAGCATTACCATGAGATAACACCTGTGGAGCTAAATTTGGATCCTCGGGGACGTTCTCATCATATCTAAGTTCAACGTCGTTGATAACTCTATCAGGAGCATTAGGATCGGCGCGCTTTACCTCGGCCTGGTAAACAATCTGTCCATCCTTTTCAATTTTTTCAATAAAGTAAGGAGAGAGCAGGTAACCGCCGTTAGCAAATACAGAATATCCGGTGCAAAGCTCAAGTGGGGTTACCTCAACTGAGCCTAGAGCCATGGATTCAACCTGCTGTGAGCGGGGAATGTTAAAGCCAAACTTTTGTACGTGAGTTACCGCACTAGGTACACCTATTTGGCGTATAAGACGCACGGATACCACATTTTTGGAGCGGGCAAGACCTTCACGCAAGGTCATAATGCCGTCATAGCGGTTAGGGGTATTCTTAGGCTCCCACCAAGTACGAGAGCCTGGATCCCAAGTCCTCAGGGGCTCATCCATAAAGAGGGAGTTAATGGAGATCCCTTTGGCAACAGCGGAGGAGTATAAGAAGGGCTTGAAATTGGAGCCAACCTGACGCTTGGCCATGGTGGTACGATCAAACTTGCTCTTTTCAAAGTCATATCCACCAACTAAGGCTTCAATGCCACCGGTGTAGGGATTAAGAGCGATGAGTGATGATTCAACCTCTGGAAGCTGTGTAAGTCTGAGCTCATCTTTCTCATTGTGGTAGACAAAGATAACATCGCCCTCATGCATTACGTCAGAGACTTTTTTAGGAGATGCACCTTGAGAGCGGTCTGATTTAAAGGGAGCCGCCCACTTCATACCGTCAAAGCTTAGGGTTGTTTTCTTATCTCCGCGTAATGAGAGATAGGCGCATTTCTCACTATCACTTACCCTATCTACGATAGCAGGAGTGATGAAATGATACTTATCATATGAACGTAGGAGTTTTTCACGTTCAACATCGGTGTTATTAAAATCCTTTTGGAGAGAGAGCTTAGTAACAGGTCCACGATATCCATGACGGGTGTCGTAGGCGGTTACGCCCTTGAATACAGCATAGTGAGCGTCATTTTGAATTTTTGAGTCAACTGAGGTGTAGATCTTATATCCATCGGTATAAGCATTTTCACCATATTGGCTGATTGCAAATTGGCGTGCATTCTCTGCAACATATGGGGCGTAGGCCTCAAGCGGTGCTCCATGAAGGAAGGTTCTATAAGGAGCATTGGAGGCTTCATTAAATTCATCTTGAGTAATAAAGCCAAGATCGAGCATACGACCTAAAACAGTATTGCGACGATCACGAGAGCGCTCAGGGGCGGAGATCGGATTTAGAGTTGATGGAGCTTTGGGCAAGCCTGCGATGGTGGCCATCTGCGCAAGAGTTAAATCCTTCAATTCCTTGCCATAATAGATCTGAGCTGCCGCCGCTACACCATAGGCATTATGACCTAGAGCAATTTTATTTAGGTAGAGCTCAAAGATTTCATCCTTGGTTAAGACTTGCTCAATACGCAAGGAGATGAATACCTCACGCACCTTACGCTTAAGTGTTTTTTCGCGAGTTAAGAAGAAGTTTCTTGCAACCTGCTGCGTGATAGTTGATGCACCCTGAGTTGCATTACCTGCATTTGCTAAGGCCACTGCGGCTGCACGCATGATACCAATGGGATCGACTCCACTGTGCTCATAAAAACGTGAATCCTCAATTGCTAAGAAGGCCTGACGTAGCTTTAATGGAATGTCATTTAATGGAACAGGAATACGTTTGGCTTCACCAAATTCTCCGATTAATTTACCATCCTTGGTAAAAATCTGCATCGGGATCTCAAAGCTTACTTTTTTAAGCTCAGATACATCTGGTAGTGATCCCAAGGCGTTGTAATATAGACCAGCTCCTGCTGCAGAGGATACTGCTCCCATAAAAAGACAGGTCCACAAAGCAGTGCGAGCGAAACGAAAAATCACATTTAACTCCGAAATCTCAAATAATGCTGTATTCTACCATTTAGAAAATTAGATTTTAGATAGCTATATAAATTAAGGACTTGTGATGAAAGGCTTAAGTAAGCGGATCTTTCTGATAGGCCCCATGGGCGCAGGCAAAACAACCATCGGTAAAGCTTTGGCTTTAATGCTAGAAAAGCCATTTTTAGATCTTGATGATCTTATTGCTGAGACTGCGGGGATGAGTATTCCTGATATCTTTGCAAAGGAAGAAGAAAAAGGTTTTAGGCAAAGAGAAACTCAGGCATTAAAAGATGGTCTTAAGTATGAGGCCGTGGTTGCAACTGGTGGTGGTATAGTCGTCACTCCAGAAAATCTTGAGATTTTAAAGCAAAATGGTACTGTGGTGTATTTAAGACCTGATGTAGAAACTCAGTACCAGCGTACTAAAAAAGATAATGGTAGACCCATGCTATATGCAGATGACAGACGTGCCAGAGTTGAATCAATCTTTGCATTCCGTGATCCGCTCTATAGCTCTATTGCAGATTTTGTTATAGATAGTGGTAGCCATGATGTCCGTCGTTGTGTTGAATTGATAAGAGCTGAGCTTGGAGAATAATAATGGCAGAAATAACAGTTGGTTTAGGTGATAGATCCTATCCAATTTATATTGATAGCTCTTTAAGCTATGGCGCTATTGCCAAAAAAGCCCTTCCTAAGGTAAAGGATTTGCTGATAGTCTCGAATGACACGGTAGCTCCTTTATATCTAAATAGAGTGAAGAGCGAGCTTCAAGCTGAGGGCTTTAAGGTTTGTGAATGCATTTTAAAGGATGGTGAGGCTTATAAGACCATCGATTCTTGGATGCAAATTGAAACTGCTTTGCTTGAAGATTCCTTTGGAAGAGATGGTGCTGTAGTCGCTCTAGGCGGAGGCGTCGTCGGAGATATGGCAGGCTTTGCTGCAGCCTGCTATCAAAGAGGTATTGCCTTTATTCAGATCCCAACTACGCTTTTGGCCATGGTGGATTCATCTGTTGGTGGTAAAACTGCCGTAAATCATCCTCTAGGCAAAAATATGATCGGCGCTTTTCATCAGCCAAAGGCAGTGGCTGCTGATATTAGTGTGCTTAAAACACTACCTGCGCGCGAGCTTGCCTGTGGCATGGGAGAGGTTGTCAAAACCGGCATCATCTATGATGAGAAATTTTTTGAATATCTAGAGCAGCATGCCCATAAGGTTTTTGAACATGACGATGAAGTGATCTCTCATATAGTAAAGCGTTGCTGTGAGATCAAGGCTGAAGTCGTATCTAAGGATGAAGAGGAGCATGGACTTCGTGCTATCTTAAACTTTGGTCACACCTTTGGTCATGCAGTTGAGGCTTTTTTAGGCTTTGGCACTTGGCTTCATGGTGAGGGCGTAGGTCTTGGTATGGTCATTGCCGCGGCCTTATCCTTAAAGCGTGGTCTAATTTCTCAAGATGATTATGAGCGCATGCGTGCTTTAATTGTGCGTTGCAAGCTACCAGATAGTATTCCTGAGAATATGCAAGCTGAGGATTTCCTGCGTCTTATGCGTCATGATAAGAAAGTACGTCAGGGTGTTATAAGATATGTATTACCTCAACGATTAGGAAAGGTTGGTTTGTATACTGATGTATCCGATGCTGAGGTTGTTGAGCTTATTAATTCCTTGAAGGCTTCAAAGTGAAAAATCTGCCCCGCGTTCCCAATACTCGCCTCAAGATCACTGAGGATCTGATTGCTAAATTTAAAGATCCTGGGCATTTTGTGATCTTCTCAGGTGACAGTGGTAGTGGTCGTACTGGAGTTTTGGAGGCCGTGATTTCAGAGCTTGATGCTAAGTATCAGGTGCTCTTTGTGCCGTGCACTGGCGATGAATCACTGCAGGATTTAAGACAGCTGTTTTTAACGCAGCTTTTGCCTGATAGCAAATGGGATCTTGGATTAAAGCTAGCAGATACTCTGCAAAAACTGCCAATTCCCGGTCGTCGTAAGATTTTGGTCGTGGCCGATGATATCGATAAGGTAGAAGCTGGATTTTTTGAAGAGCTGAAGGCTTTGTATGAGCAAACCTTAGGTGGAGGGCGTTTTGCCTTTTTGGTAACCTCTCATCCCCTTTGGGCTCAAAGAGTTCAGAAAATTCCTAGCCGTGGCACGGTTGAAGAGTTGGCTATGCCTCCTTTGACTACGGCAGAGGCTATAAGCTTAGTGGAATCTTATTTCAAAGCCGCAGGTCTTTTGCGTGAATTCAATGCTATTTCTCCTTACTTGCCTAAGTATTTAGAGGCGTGTAAGGGTAATATTAGTAAGGTTATCAAACAAACGGAGCTTCTCATGGATGATCCTAAATTAGCTCAGAGCGGAAGGCCGCCTGAGAATGAGGCACAATTACGTGCCGCAACCAAGAAAAAGCATGGCTCTGCAGCCATATTTATTACTGTAGTATGTCTTGCAATTGCTGCTGCTTGCTTAGTTCCTCTCTTTATGGGGGGCTCACTATTTAACTCAGAAGAGGAAGAGTTAAAAGCGCAAATTGAAAATGCTGAAAAGCAAAATGCGCTGATTGTTCCTAAAGAGGATAGCAAGCAGGATCCTTTGACTAAGGCCGGCATTACCGATAAGGATGCGCAAAAGGCTATAGAAAATTCATCTGATCCTCTTCGTCAAGGACGTGGTGCAAATCCTGATATTAGTGCAAGTCGCGATCATGGAACTGCCGATGAGGCCAAGGTTGATGATGGCGGATTGTTACCTGATATTCAGGATGGCCTAGAGGCTAATACTCCTAATTCTGATAGTAAAAATTCAGTTGTACTTAAGGGTGAGGCCTTAGATGCAATTGAGAAGAGCGAGGCAGGATCAGGAAATGATCCTGACTTACCCCGGCCAGGACTGGGAGGATCTGTAAATAACGAAAATACTTCTAAGGCTGAGGATAAGACTGACACTAATTCCTCCGATGGTGTCGTTATCCTAAAGCGTGAGAATAATATTCTGCACGCTGATGAAATTAAGGCCGAGGATGAAGAAATAGCTAAGGCCAAGGCCGAGGAAGTGCGTAAGCTTGCTGAGCTTAAGAGCAAACAGGAAGCTGAAGCTAAGGCTAAGGAAGAGGCCTTAAAGAAGGCTGCAGATGCCAAGGCTAAGGCCTTAGATGAAGAAAAGGCAAAACTTGCTGCTAATGCTAAGAAGGATAATTCCTCAAAGAAAGGAACTGCTTCTACTAAGAAGCTACCTCGTGGTGAGGGAATACCAGGGGCTGCTTCAGAGCTTAAGGCCAAAGATCCTAAGCATTATGCTTTACAGGTGATTGCAGGTCGCAATCGTGCGTCAGTGGTAGAGGCCTCAGGTGCTATCTCTGGCCGTTATTGGATCTATGAAACTACCCGTGAGCGTAAGCCTTGGTTTGTCTTGGTAACTGGTGATTATGCATCTGCCAATGAGGCCATGAGCCATGTTAAGGATTTACCAGCAGCCTTGCGAGCAGGTGGACCTTTCTCTAAGAGCTTTAGTCGTATTCAAGTAGAAATGGGGTTAGCACCATCTAATGGACAGTAAGAAATTTTTAATTGCAGGTTCTATTTTATCTGCCGATCTTTTGAATCTTGAGAAAGATGTTGGCGATGCAATTGCACAGGGCGTCGATGTTATTCACTTTGACGTCATGGACTTTCACTTTGTACCCAATATGACCTTTGGGCCAATGTTTTTGGAGAAGATGCACAAACGCTTCCCCGATGCAGAGTTTGACGTGCATTTGATGGTAGAGCCGGTAACTGAAAAGATTGTAGATGATTTCATCGATGCCGGTGCCTCTTGGGTATCATTCCATCCTGAGGCTTGTACTCATGTGGAGCGCATGCTCTCTCACATTCGCGAGCGTGGAGTTAAAGCAGGGCTTGCCTTAAATCCTGGTACTCCCATCGATATGTTGCATTATCTGTGGCACGTACTTGATTTCGTACTAGTGATGACCGTAAATCCAGGCTATGGTGGACAAAAGCTCTTGCCTTCATGTCTTACCAAATGTGCTGATGTGCGTGAGCTTGCTAAAAAGGATCTTGGGCATGAGATCGTCATCGAGGTTGATGGCGGAGTTAAGTCAACTAATATCAATGAAGTTGCAAGCTATGGTGCCTCTATGTTTGTAGTAGGCTCTGCTTTCTTTGGAGTTGAGGATAAGGGAGCGGCGCTTAAGGCTTTGCATGAGGCCTTAGCATAGTAGTCATATGAAGATTGAAAAAAAGCCATCAGGCATCATTTTTGATCTCGACGGTACGCTTGCTGACACTATTCCCCAGCTGGCACTTGCAGCTAAGCTCTCTTGTGAGGCTGCAGGTGTTAAAGCTCCAACCGTGGATGAGGCTAAAAGCTATGTTGGCAACGGCGTCAAGCTCCTGTTAAGCCGTTGTATAGCAGGTCGTCGTGAGGCTACTGCTGAGGATGTGGATCCTGCGCTATTATCCTTAGTACGTGAGCACTTTAATCACTTCTATTCAGAAGGGCTTGCGCGTAATTATTCGGTATATCCTGGTGTTTGGGAAGGCTTGGAGTATTTCAAATCTCAGGATATTAAGCTTGCAGTTTGCACCAATAAGCCACAGATGTTTGCTGTTCCCTTGTTAAAGCTTATGGGGATATCAAGCTTCTTTGATTTCATCTTAGGCGGTGAGGTGCTTGCTCAAAGAAAGCCAGATCCTGCTCCTATATTATATGTATGTGGTCGTTTGGGACTTTTGCCATCAGAGTGTGTGATGGTAGGGGATAGTGAAAATGACGTATTAGGAGGACAGCGTGCGCAAATGCCAAGCGTTTTCTTAAGCTACGGTTATTTTTGTGGTGATCCTGCTACAATGCATCCAGATCATAAATTTGATGATTTCGGCGAGTTTACGGCGCTGATTTCTAGTTTTTCTAAGAGATAGTACTCATGTCAAAAAAGGTTATTTTCAGTGGCATTCAGCCCTCAGGTGAACTTTCTATTGGTAATTACATCGGTTCCCTGCGTAATTGGGTGAAGCTACAGGATGAGTATGACTGCGTGTATTGCGTGGTTAACGAGCACGCTATCACTGTAAGACAGGATCCTAAATTACTTGAGACTCGTTCTCTTGATGTTCTGTCCATTTTTATGGCTGCCGGCATCGATCCTGAAAAATGCGTGTTGTTCTTGCAGTCTCATGTTCCTGCTCATTGTCAGCTTGCTTGGGTATTAAACTGTTATACCCAGTTTGGTGAGCTTTCACGTATGACTCAGTTTAAGGATAAGTCTGCTCGCTATGGTCAGGGAAATGTAACTGCTGGCTTGTATGATTATCCTGTTTTGATGGCTGCAGATATCCTTCTATATCAGGCACAACTAGTTCCAGTAGGTGATGATCAAAAGCAGCATATTGAGATCACGCGTGATATTGCTGAGCGCTTTAATGCTTTATATGGTGATACCTTCGTATTACCTGAGGGCTATTTCCCTAAGGCAGGTGCTCGCATTATGTCTTTGCAGGAGCCTAACAAGAAGATGTCAAAGTCTGATGACAATCCTAATAATGTCATCCGTCTTTTGGAGGATCCTAAGTCAATCTTAAAGAAGCTCAAGCGTGCAGTAACTGACTCTGATAACCCTCCTGTTGTTGCCTATGATTGGGATAAGAAGCCAGGTGTATCAAATCTTTTAGAGCTCATGTCTGCATCAACTGGCAAGAGCATTGAAGATCTTGTTGAGCACTTTAAGGGCCAGATGTACGGTACCTTCAAGACTGAGGTCGGTGAGGCTGTTGTCGCTATGGTCGAGCCTATTCAGAAGCGTTATGCTGAGCTTAGAAGTGACGAAGGCTATCTCAAGGAAGTCTTAAAGCATGGTGCTGAGAAGGCTTCAGAGCGTGCACAGAAGACTTTGGATGATGTGTATAAGAAGGTAGGCTTCCTGCTTCCTTAATTTACAATTGATTGAGTTG
>CAVHVI010000053.1:9431-12119 GCA_963639245.1 Bacteroidaceae bacterium | reverse complement strand
TCGTCGAGGATCTCAAGACCTAAGGCAAGATCACGCTCTGAAATATTTAAAGGAGGGGCAAAGCGCAAGACATCATGGCCTGCAAGGAGGATCAAAAGGCCATGCTCAAAACAACGCTTTTGGATCTCAGAGGCACGAGCCTTAAAAGGCTCAGTAAGCTCAGCGCCAATAAGCAGGCCACGTCCACGTACTGAGGCTACTACGCCATGTTTTTGACCTAGCTTTAAGAGCTCTGCCATAAAGAAGGCGCCTTTATCTCTAACCGCAGCAAGGAAGCCCTCATCACCTACCTTATCAACTACATGCTGACCTACAGCACAGGCTAAAGGATTACCACCAAAGGTTGAGCCGTGAGTTCCTGGCCCAAAGTGAGATGCAATCTTTTGGGAGGTTAGAACTGCACCAATGGGCAAGCCAGAGCCTAAGCCCTTAGCAGCTGTCAAAATATCAGGCTTTACTGGAGTTTGCTCATAGCAGAAGAAGGTTCCACATCTACCAATACCTGTTTGGACCTCATCAAAAATAAGCAGGGCATCATGCTTATCACAAAGCGCACGTACTTCCTCTAAAAATTTAGGATCAGCAGGAATAATACCGCCCTCACCCTGCACTGGCTCTAAGATCACGGCACAGGTTTTATCAGAAATAGTCTTTTTAAAGGTCTCTAAATCGTTAAAGGGAATATGCGTGATAGCACCAGGCTTTGGACCAAAGCCATCAGAATAGTGATCCTGACCTGCAACACATACGGAGAAGAAAGTTCTGCCGTGAAATGACTGACTAAAGGCGATGATCTCATCCTTGCTCTCACCGACATTTTCAAAGGCCACGCGACGGGCTAGCTTTAAGGCACATTCGTTGGCCTCAGTACCTGAGTTTACAAAGAAGACACGCTCAAAGCCTGCACGTGGCAAGAGCTTTGCTGCAAGCCCTAGGGTGCTTTCATTGGCAAAAATATTAGAGCAATGCAAAAGCTTGGAGGCTTGCTTTTTAATTACCTTCTGTACTCCCTTTGGAGTATGACCTAAGCATAAAACTGCAATACCTGCAGTTAAATCAAGGTACCTGCGACCATCATTATCCTCAACATGACAGCCATGAGCCTTTTTAATCACCATGTTCATCGGCACATAGGTCGGGAACATTAAATCGTCAAAATCTTCTCTTCTAAATTTCATAACAAAACCTGTATTAATTCATCCTAAATTAGATATTCAAGCTTGGGATCTCGCGAATATAAGCGACCTCATCGCAGCATTCGCGTTTGGGACAATTTTCACAGTCCTTCATGATCTTCTCAGGCAGGGCATCACGAACAGTCTTGACAAAGCCAACCTTAGAGAAAAACTCAGGAGATCTGGTAAGCACGAAAACCTTTTTAATAAACATACGTCCAGCACGCTTTAACAGGAATTCGACAATTGCTCGTCCCTGCCCTTGACGCTGTACTACAGGAGATACACCAAGAGATCTGATTTCAGCCAAGCCTGAATCATAAACATAGAGACAAGCACAGCCTACTACCTCATGATCGCTATCCCGCACACATACAGCAAAGGACTGAATATTGCGCACGATGTCATTGCGCTTACGCGGCAAATTCTGACCTGCCTGAGCCCAAAACTCGATCATTTTCATCAAGGCATCCACATCCTCTAGGGTCGCCTGACGCACAAAGAAGTTATGCGCCTCCTGCTTTGAAAAGATCTTATTTAATTCAACGATGGATTCAGTGGCTTTCATCATATCGTTTAAGGATAACTGACCATGTCCGTACATAGCTGCGATCTTTTCAAAGATCTCATCCATGGTAAGACCTCTTAGTTCATCCTTGATCACAAAAGCCTGATTGCTATTGTTTGCCATCGGAATACTCCGGTATTAATTTTATGTAAGACAACAATATCTTACGTTAAGTTAAAGATAGAAAATACAATAATACAGATACACTAAAGGCGTCATTACGACGCCCTTAATCATAAGACGAGGGCGGTGCCAAGCCGCCGCCGCATAGAAACTGCGGAGGAGAGATCGGGATCTAAAACTGATCCAATATAAACAGTAGCATTGATCTGTTTTGCTACCTCAAAGGCTGCTCTGACCTTAACAGCCATGCCCTCGGTGATCACACCTTGAGCGACTAAATCTTCAGCTTGCTGACTATTTAGCTGCGGAATTAACTCCTTCTTATCATCTAAAACGCCTGGTACATCAGAGATGAAATACAAGGGAGCCTTAAGCATGGCAGCAATGCCTGCTGCAGCATCGTCTGCATTGACGTTATAGATATCACCATGCTCATCCATACATAATGAACAAAGCACTGGAGTAATACCACTATCTAAGAGATTATTTAGGAACTTGGGATCGCCTGATGTTACTGCGCCAACCATTCCTAAATCTGCAGATAACTGAGAAACCTTGAGCATGCCACCGTCAGATGCCATTAAGCCTATGGCATTTAAGCCTGCGCTTTGGGCCACCGACTGCAGATGCTTATTGCACTGTCCACCAAGGGCAGCACAAATATAAGGCATATGTTCTTTAGGAGACACTCTCAGGCCGTTTTTCTTTTCAACCTTTAAGGAGAGAGCCTTAAACAGCATATCAACCTCAGCCCCACCACCGTGAACGATCACGGTACGGGTACCACGCAACGACGAGAAGAGCTTGACTAGCTCCTCCGTT
>CAVHVI010000053.1:0-9401 GCA_963639245.1 Bacteroidaceae bacterium | reverse complement strand
GAGAAGAGCTTGACTAACTCCTCCGTTGCGCCTAAGGCTTTTCCGCTAAATTTAACTACTGCTGTTTCCATAATGTCGCTATTTTAGAGCAAACCTGCGGTTTCGTCAAAGTCAAAAGCAATATTAAATACCTGTACTGCTTGCGCGGCTGCACCCTTTAATAAATTATCGATAGCAGAGCTTATAACCACATAGCCATCATCAGATACAGCAATGCCTAGATCGCAAAAAGGAAGCATCTGTACATCATGAAGCTTAGGCAAGGTCTTTTTAAAACGCACCAATGGAGTATCTTTATATGCATTTTCAAAAATAGAGATTACCTGTGCCTTATCAATTCCAGCCTTAAGACGAGCGGTAACCGTTGCTAAAATTCCGCGCTTAAATGGTCCTAAGTGAGGAGTAAAGATAACCTCAGTGCCTAAGTGCTCAGCAATTTCAGGCTGATGACGATGAGTAAAAACGCCGTAGGCATTTAAGCTTACTTCACAAAATGAATTGGAAAGCTTAGCCTTACGACCAGCACCTGTGACACCTGACACAGCATCAATTACAGGACGGAAGCTTAAATCCAAAGCATCAGCCTTTAAAAGAGGCTTTAGCGCCATCTGTGAGGCAGTAGGATAGCAACCAGGCAAGGATAGTAGCATAGCCTTCTTTATCAAAGCATGATCGGTATGCTCAGGTAAAGCATAAACAGCCTGTCTTAAAAGAGCCTCATGCTCATGGGCAAATCCATAGGCCTTTTCAAATACAGCCAAATCAGAAAGACGGAAGGCTCCCGAGAGATCAAAAACCTTGACTCCATTTTCTACTAATGCAGGAGCTACATCATGAGATACCTTGTGATCTGTTGCAAGGAAAACAGCATCTGCACGATCAGCTATACTTTTGGCATCGGGAGTTGCCTCTAAGGTAAGATCGCATACTCCACCTAAGGAGCCATAAAGATCAGACATACGCTTGCCAAGATCTTCACTTTTTGCAGAAACAAAAACACCTGTAAGCTCTACATCATTACGACGGGACATTATTCTGCAAATTTCAGCACCAGCATAACCACTAGCACCAACAACGGCAACACGTATCATATTATCTAACCTCAAAAAATGGGCTATTAGCTAAAAAATGTTTGGCAATTATACCCCGAACTTAAGCAGTTCTTTGTAGCTTCACCAAAATTGAGCTCAAGAAAGATTGCAAAAGAGTGATTTTTATCGGCCTTATAGTTTTTATACTGTCCCAAAAGCACAATACGTCCACGCAGAGTGCTGGGAGCATTTAATCTGAATATGCACCTTGCGTTTTAAAGGAGGAAGATGAAAAAATCAGGATGGGCTAAATGGCATTCTTTCTTTGCCTTCTCAAGATATTTTTCGCCCATCCCCTTACCTCTATTGCAAACTACTTCCTCAACATATCAAGGTAAAGCCGCTGTTTGATAAGAGCAAAGGTACCTCGACGCTTTTAAGTCCGTGATCTTTGCATTTAATCATGGGAACTCTCGCGGTGATAAAGGCTTTGAATTGAAAGAATTTTAGATGTCTCCACATCTGATCAACGCTGTCCTTAACTTGACAAAGCTCATGGCAATTATCATCTGGACATTTAAAAAGAGCGTCTTGCTTATAATTTACCCTAATATGTAGTTCCATTTTAGCATTAGCAGAGGACTGTTTCATAGCTACATTCTCAATGAACCAAGGAGCTGAGATATTGAGTGCCTGTCAGTGCCATTGCAAAGATTTGATATTGCGTATCCATAGTATATTATGTTCCTAAACCTTATCCTTAACTGCCAATTATTAGTATGAGGATAGCAAGAAAAACTATAATGAAACTGTAGCAACTAGATTTGGATAAGGCTCGCAGAGAACTTGCTACAGAGCATTTAAATCTGTTCTAAGAGTTCGGCACTAATTTTTACGGCATATCCTCAAGGAAAAAAAATATGCTCACAAACATCCATTTTAAAAATCTTACCTGTTTTAAGGATCTTGAGCTTCCCTTTTCTTGTGGGCTTAATATCATTACAGGCGAGAGTGGCTCCGGCAAATCAAGTATTCTCAAGGCGATCTATAGTCTTATCCGAGCTCAAGTATTTGAAGATAGTGAAGAACCTGGTGAAGATCCTCTGATATTTAAGGATAGCACCATTGAAAGCCGTACCTGTACTTTTCTTGAGTTATCATTTAGAACCGAAGGTATGAATCGTTTAATCTCGCAGTTTGTTGAGTTGGGCTCTCACTGTGAGCTTGCCTTAAATTTTGCTGATCCAGATAACGATCTAACTGTTGATTTTTACTCTAGATCGCATAATAGAGTGAAATTAATCAAGAGCCCATCAAAGGTCGACAGTGTCTTCCCTTTCTTCTTTCCTCACGGTGATGGTCTAGTTTTATTACCAGAATTTCAAAAATATACCGGCTCTGATAGAGCTCATGACGATTTTCACGGTGTCCTGTATCATTATGTCAAATCAGTTGTAGGCGATGAAACGGTACATCCTTTTAATAATACTCCAAGAGGCACACAACTTCATAAGCTATATCATCTGCTAAACGATACCGTAAACGGGAACGTTTTCACTAGGGATTATCGTAGCTTTAATATAAGGCCTTGGTCTAAGAAGGAAAGTAGACTTTTAAAAAAACCTACGGAATTATCCTTACTCTCAGATGGCTTGCGTAAATTTGCCTATCTTTTGATACTTGTAGAAAATGGAAGCCTCTCAAATATAAAGTACCTTTTCTGGGATAATCCCGAGCTCTATCTAGATCCTAAGCTTTTAAAGGTATTAGCAGAGGTCTTGCTAATCCTTTGCAAAGCAGGCATTCAAGTTTTTATTGCAACCCAGTCCTTAACCTTGCTTCGTGAGATCGATTCACAGGTAAATACATCTTCATACGCGTGCGTACCCACCAATTTTATCTCCTTAAGGCATACATATACCAAGGAGCATGAAAATGATGGTGAAGGTGCAACAGATAGTGACCCGCAATATATTGGAGTGCAGGCAAAATGTGCCAATAGCCTCGAGGGATTAGGAAAATTCATCTTAAATGAAGCTTAGCAAGCTAAGCTAGCCTGATGATGATCTTGGTTGTGAATATCAAGACGACAATAGGCTAAACTTAAGATTCAAAAGTGTTATTGAGTATAGAGTAAGTATTGAAGATAACGCATATGGCAGAAAACAATTTAAATAGCGCTCTTATGCAAGAAAATGGAGTTTCAATGCTCCAGGATCTTCCTCTAGGTACCCAAACCTTCTCTACGCTTCGCGCTAACAATCTGCTCTACGTTGATAAAACAGATCTTATCTTTGAGCTTGCTAAAGGTAAGCGTGCAGTATTTTTATCCCGTCCCCGTCGCTTTGGTAAAAGCCTGCTTTTAAGTACTCTACATTCGCTATTTGCTCAAGGCTTGCGTGACTTTAAAGGACTTAAGCTTGAGCATCTATGGCAGGATCCTAAACAATATCCAGTGATCTCTATTGACTGCAGTCGTATTGACGGATTCAATGATCTTACGGAATTTAAAGCAAGCTTTGAGGCTACCTTAAAAGCTGCAGTAGCTCATGCAGGCCTTAGTTTGCCTGCACTTAATGATGCTCAAGGCCTTACTACTATTACTAGAGCCTTTGAAAGCATGCTCATAAGTAGTTGCGAAAGTCCGGTAGTTCTAATCGATGAATACGATTTTCCCTTAAACAGTTGCCTTAATAACAAAGAGTTATCTCAAGAAGTGACGCAGTATCTAGAGAGCTTTTATGCGTGCTTAAAGCGCTCCTTTGGCTATATGCGCTTTCTATTTATTACTGGGATCTGCAAGTACACAGAACTAAGCGTGTTCTCAAGTGGCAACTACCTTACTGATATCAGCATGGATCCTAAATTTGGTACCCTATTAGGCTATACCGAAAATGAGATTAAAAAGGATTTTAAGCCATATTTAGAAAATGCCGCACAGGTGCTGAATATAACCGTTGATGAATGCTTTAACGAGCTTAAGCGTTATTATGATGGCTTTTGCTTTGATGAAGCCGGCTCAACCCATGTCTTTGTACCTTGGTCTACCCTATCCTTCTTTAACGCCCCTCAGCGTCGCTTTAAAAACTATTGGTTTTTATCAGGAGGGCAATCATCAATACTGCTAAGCTTTATTAAGGAGCATTCCTTAAAAAGACCTGAGGAGTATGGACAAGATCAGTGTGTTGAGCTTTTATCCCTTGATAACAGCCACGGCTTTGATGATGTTACTGATACCATACTGCTTTGCCAAACCGGATATCTCACGATTAAAAGGATCATCGGTACCGCGGCTATTTTAAATTACCCCAATGATGAAGTCGCGCAATCCATGGCAACCTTGTATCGCGAGCGTATTTTTCCAAGAACTGATGCTACTTTAAAGATTAAGGTAGCGGAGCTTTTTGCAGCTCTTGGGGATCAAGGTAAAAAAACGGATGCGTTATCTACATCGCTGATACTTCAAGAAGTTCCTCTCAAGGCTATAGCAATATGCAAATGCTTAAATGCTGTCGTAGGCTCTATGGATTATCTTGGTTTCCCTATCCACGATGAAATCTCCCTACGTGCGATCATTCAGATCTACCTCTTAGGAGTATTTCAAGGAATTGGCAAGGTGGATGCAGAAAAGCATAATGCCTTTGGCAGATCGGATCTTGAGATCGATCTTGAAACGCAAAAAATAGTTCTTGAGCTTAAATACGCCCGCACCCTAAGTGAGGAGGAGCCACTTTTACAACAGGCCTTAACTCAGCTTAAAACTAAGCATTATGGGCAGGCAGATGTGGCCGTGGCGCTTGGAGAGAAAAAACTCACTGCTATTGCTATGATTTATAGTGCTGAGCAAAAGCAGTTTATCAAGGCACAGATCCTAAATTCCTAAGAGCAATCAGAGATATAAGCTACCACCAGATGATAGATCTTAAGTGGTAGCTAGGCACGCTAATTACTTGCCCTGCATAACTGCCTTACATTGCGCAGGCAAAACCTTCTTCTTAGGCTTAGTCTTCTTTCCCTGAGATGATGCAGGCTTTGGTGGCTCATACCAGCTTAAAAGCTCAGCACCACAGCCATTGCCAAGAGGAACCTCTGCTTGAGCTATACAGCTTTTACTATCTTCAGGACAACGTAGTCTTACGTGCATATGGCCACGATGACCAAACCAAGGACGCAGACGACGAAGGGCTTCTTCATAGGATGGATCTTGAGAATAGAGCTCACAAAGATGACGCTTAATTCCAGGTGCGACAAAGATGCGCTGTACCCTCTTATCTGAGGCTGCCAGCATAATTAACCGCTCACGCCTTACATCAAAATTACTATTGGCAACTAAGCCCTTAGGATCGGTAAGCAGTACATCCTTAGGATGAGAGAGTTCATACTCACTTTTTAAGGGCTCGGCAAAATCAAAGGAGATATCTACATCTAAGCCCGTATTATGGGAGCCATGAGCTGAGCCTCCACCAAAGGGACCGCCATAGCGTTTGGAAAGATCACCTATTAAAAGACTAGGCAGCCCTATAGCCTTGGCATCTTGTGCCAGATCTTCTATAAAGGAGATAAGCTTAGGATGACCAAAATTGCGATCAGGTCCCCAGTGCTGTATTTGATATAAGGATGATTTAGGCAATGCCATAGCTCCGCGGACACAGCCTTCGCTATAGGAGCCAAAAATTTCTGCAGCAATTGCATTGTCTGCAAGCATCAACCCAAAGGCCAATGCAAGATAAGTAGTAACTTTTCTATATTTCATTTTTTACAGAGCAAGACGCGCCTAGCTTTATTTCTATCTAAATCTAAACAGGCGTTTTATTAGCGGAATTTGGGAGCGATGAGTGACCGTTATCTCAACAGATACTCCCATAAAGACAAAGGTACTGTGATATTCGCGATCCTCAGATGCTGATATATTTTGGATCTCTCTAGTTAATAGCTCTCTTAATTTCAAGATATACGGCATGGTTTCAGTTGCGACAACTTCAGATACCAGCTCTCTTGCAGCCCTAACATCAGCATTATCATGCATTCTAGGTTGACTACAGATCTCGCCAAAGCTCTGCCCTGTTATATAGTCAACCCATCCTTGAGCGTCTTTATCTAACCAAATAGGAGCATAAGGATCCTTAAGCTCTAGCAAAAATTTATTGAGGAGCTTTGAGACACCATTTATACACATCTTGCGCTCTTCATTGCGCCCTGAAATGATGTAATGTCTATATACAGGAGTTCTATCAAAGCGTCTTAGCTCCTCAAAATAATGCACAGATGACTGCGCAGGCTCTTGATATAGGAAATAAGGAGAGGACGATTTATCCTGTTGCTGCTTTTGCTTCTCCTGATCATAATTAAATTGCTGATAGGAATACTTATTGCGCGCCACAATGGAGGTATTAAAGATCTGAGAGAGCACCATTTTCTTTTGCTTAGGCCCAAGAAAATCCTTAAGGTGCCTCATCATGAAATTGGTAAAATCCTCACGAATACTATCCTGTAGCTGCGAAAAATCTCCATTACGTAGCGCAATTTCTTTTGCATATTTGCTTTTGTGCGCAAACACCGAATAATAAACGAGGATCCACAGCTGTACATCCACAGAAAACATCTTATTGAAGATACCTTGGCAAATAGATGCTGCCTGCTGCAGTTTCTCTTGGGATATTCTCGGTGTAGCACGCTGACGATAATTCCAATCATGGATATAGATATTGGTGTGTCTCCAATCTATATAATCCTGAATGTTTCTTGAAAAGAATCCCTTAATCTCATCGCTACTAAAGCTTGCAAGGCTATCGTGCTCGCCTTCAAACCAGTAATCAGGAGCCTCGCTAATAGGCCATGAACCATTTAAAGGTAAAGCATTTTGTAAAATCTCAGCTATTTTGCGCGGATGACTTTTTAAAAAGCGTAGCACTGCCCAAAGGGAAGCGGAGGCATAGAGCTCACACAAAAGACGGGTGTAATGATGACTTTGATTTGCCACCTCTAAAACCGTAGGTAAATTTAGGTAGCGAAGCATTTCATCAAGACTAGAGGCTGTTCTTAAACGCTCATCCTCACTATTTTCAAAGATCTCATGCCACATGTTGATGATCTCATCAACAGCAGAGCAGTTACTTACCAAGCGATGCATGATTTCCCTATTACCATCAAAGATAACGGTATGGCATCCCTTTAAATAATCCTCAGCTAAGAGATCAGATTCTGATGGATAGATGGTTGCATTTTTTTGCAGTAGCTTAGGATCAATACCATGCTCATTTAAGATCCCCCAGCGCAGACGATTAGGCATGCTAGGAGATAAAAATGAATGCACACGAATATAAGGTAGCACTGCTGAGGGCGCAGGAGTATCGGTGGCTGATCCTAGATCCCAACGCAAAATAGCAAACTCAACAGACTGCCCATCCTCCCCCTCATTTGGGGAGAAGATACCTGCAAAATAAACTTGACGTCCTGCAACCATAATCAATCCTTACCAATTAGCAGGTTGTGCTGGAGCTAATAGCTCATCATCGCCACTAACTATAGTTGCACCACCGTTATCTACAGTGCTTTGAGATTCGGCGGCAAGCGATGAGGATGAATTAGTGGTAGAGGCCTTGGCGCGCTGTTCAATTACTGGATTTGGAGAATTGGCACTATCCATATAATCAAAGATAGTCACTACCTTAGAAATACCTGAAACATTGTTCTTTATCTGATTTACAGCTCGGGCTGCCTCATCACGAGTTACATAGCCCATAAGGTAGACTACTTTGTTTTCGGTAAATACCTTAAAGCGACCTGAGCTTATCTTTTTACCAAATAAGAGCTGGCTCTTAACTTTGGACGTTATCCAAGCATCACTGCTTTGCTCTGAGGAGCTAATAGGCGCACGATTTTCTACATAATTATAAACATTGCGGACATATTGCACCTGCTTCATCTGCTCGACACACTGCTGCAAATAGCTTTGATTTTCAGTTTGTCCTGCAACTAAAACATTACCGTTTACCGCGACCACATCTACGTTAAAAACCTTAGAATTTGAATCGGAACGATGATCAGTTAGGATACGCTTGCAATCATTTTCTATCTGCTCATCATACATCTGAATATCGATAGTTCTAGAATCAGATCCAATGACAGCACCGGTACCACCTGCAGCTGCACCAACTAAGACAGCGGCACAGCCATTAAGCATTAAGCCACAAGATAAAACCGCAACCGCTATAAGGCTCTTATCAAAAACTTTATTCATACCTACTCCGTTGCTACAAAAGTAAAGCTACTTTTGCAGATAAATTTTTAGACTTTAAGTCAATATGACTATTTTACACAACTATGGCAAATGAGTAAGGATCACTTACTCAACTTGCACGCCTAACTCACGAAATTTTCCTATACAAGCTTTAGCTTAGGCTTATGAAATAAGGCTATGCTACTTGATATAATCAACAAAAAAATTTTTCAAAAGCTTTTGCGCTCAATCAATCGGAGGCTTTGTGGCAGTTGCTTTCTTTGACATGGATGGTACGCTTGTAAATGGCGATACTAATGATCTATCACTGCATTTTTACGTGGAAAAAGGCTTAGTTCCGCTATCCTATCTTGATCCCCTAGAAGAGATGGGTCGCCAATTCTTCCTAGGTAATGTTGATATCAATGAGGTCGCTATCTTTGCTGCCACTCCTCTAGTTGGCATGAAAAAAGAGGATAGAGAGGCATTGCTTGATGAATGCGTGACCACCAAAATTGCACCGCGTTTTAAAAAGGGGGCGATCAATGCTGTGGCCGAGCATAATAAAAAAGGTGACACCTGCGTGATCGTAACCTCAACTAATGATTATCTCGTCTCTCATGTTGCTAAGGCCATAGGCATTAAACATATTATTGCCTCCCCCATGGAGCAGGATAAGGATGGAATATTAACAGGCAAACGCTGCGGGATCGTCCCCTATCAAAAGGATAAAGTAAGACGTATTCATGAGTTTTTAAAGGAGCAGGATTTAAATCTTGAGGGCTCTTGGGCCTATGGAGATAGCATCAATGACATGCCTATGCTCTTGATGACTGAGCATCCAATAGCTGTCGATCCTAATGAGGTGATGCGCTCACATCAGGACTATGCCAAGGTTAAGGAAGAGCATTGGGTGTAAAAGCCTTTTAAGATTGACTAAAAGCTCTGCTGTTGCAGGGCTTATTTTTTGTCTGAAGGGAACAGTGAAGATGGTAAAAAAAGAAAACCCCTGAGAAAATTAACTCTCAGGGGCTGAACAATCAAACAAACATAAGGAGTGAATACATAATACCAAATTTTTTCTAAAAGTGTGAGCTTTATATAAAAATTTATTCAAAGAAAACGTTTACAGCAGTTGCATTTTATTAAAA
>CAVHVI010000052.1:0-12197 GCA_963639245.1 Bacteroidaceae bacterium | reverse complement strand
AAAAATGGTATCTTAAAAATCTAGTTTTGATGTTAAACTGCCTATATAAAAATCTTGTTTTCATGCAAAAATAGTAGTTTAAAAACTTGTTTTAGTGCATAGAAAATAAAAATGCAAAATATAACAATAAGTTATAACTGGTTATAATGCTGCTATGAAAAGAAAAATTATGACTAGCCTGATGGCTTGGAAAGAGCAAAGCAATGGTCGTACTGCTTTGCTAATTGATGGTGCTAGACGAGTTGGCAAAAGCTTTATTGCCGAGGATTTTGCCAAACAGAACTACAAGTCTTATCTGCTTATTGATTTTAACGAGGCCGGTGCTGAGATCCGTTCTCTTTTTGATGGCAACTTGCGGGATTTAGATTCTTTATTTTTAACCTTACAGGTTTTATATGGCGTTAAGCTTTATCCAAGAGAATCACTCATAATTTTTGATGAGATTCAGCTTTGTCCACGAGCACGGGCGGCGATTAAGTTTTTGGTTGCAGATGGACGCTATGATTATCTTGAAACAGGATCGCTTCTATCCATAAAAGAAAATGTCAAAGATATTTTGATCCCCTCAGAAGAGCGGCATCTTAGGATGTACCCTATGGATTTTGAGGAGTTCTTGTGGGCTAAAAGTGAAGCTGCGCTGTGGGATTTGATTAAGCTTTGCTTTGAGAAAAAAAGGCCTATGGGAGAGGCCTTACATCGTAAGGCATTGTTATTGTTTAGGGAGTACCTGATAGTAGGTGGAATGCCGCAGGTGGTTGCGGAGTATATTAGAACGCGTGATTTTGAGGAAGCCGATCGTATAAAAAAGGATATTCTTGAGCTGTACCGTGCTGATATTTTAAAGCACGGTGGTAGATATGGCACTAAGATCATGAATGTGTTTGATGAGATCCCCTCTGAGCTTTCAAGGCATGAAAAGACCTTCACCTTATCGGCGTTAGGACAGGGAGCAAGCTATAGAAGCTATGAAAGCTCATTTTTATGGCTTGCAGATTCAATGATTGTTAATGTTTGCTATAACTCAACGTCTCCTAATTTGGGCTTAAAGCTCAATCGAGATCATTCAAGCTTTAAAATTTATCTGGGAGACACTGGGCTTTTGATATCGCTAGCCTTTGATGAAAATGGCAAGGTGCCATTGGAGCTATATAAAAAGCTCCTTTTAGGAAAGCTTGAGGTTAATGAGGGGATGATCTTTGAAAATATTGTGGCGCAGATGCTAAGAGCAACAGGACATAACTTGTATTTTTACTCAAATCCCTCTCGTAATGACAAGAATAGTCGCATGGAAATTGATTTTCTTATAGCCAAATCCAAGGTTACTAATCGTCACAATGTAAGCCCAATTGAGGTGAAATCTGGCAAGAACTATACCCTGTCATCTCTTAGTAAATTTAGGCTGAAATTTAAAGAAGAGCTTCATACAGCGTATGTATTACATACCGAGGATCTAAAGGTTCAAGATGAGGTAGTGTACCTGCCGGCGTACATGACGCCGTTGCTGTAGTCAATGGCGAGTAAATAGCGTGTAAAAAAGAATAGAGATCACGGCGGTGACCTCTATTCTTAAGATTTTGCATTCTTAAAGTATATCTTAGAGCTTTTGCAGTAGCTTTTCCTGCACGATATCAAAGCCACCAATGCTCTTTTGGCTTGGTACGAAGCTTAGGCGGTTGGTAAAGCCCTCAGGAATATCCTCTTCATGATGTGATACAAACAACACAGAGGTTTGACCGTGAGTCATGACATAGGTAATGAAGGCCTTAACCTGAGCTCTAGCAAAGCCATCTAAGCCCTGCAAAGGTTCATCAAGAATTAAAAGCGGCGGAGTCTTTACCAAGGCGCGGATGATAAGTAGCATGCGTTGTTGACCAAAGGATAGCGATCTAAAGGAAACGTGCTCCTTATCTGCAAGTCCTGCAACCTTAAGCCATGCACGAGCTGCTTGAAGCTCTTCATCACCTGGATGGGCATAAAGACCAATTGAGTCATAAAATCCTGAGAGGATGACGTTGATAGCAGGAGATGAAACGCGGTAATCAAGATGTAGTGCGCCAGATACTGCACCATAGTATTTTTTGATGTCCCAAATACTCTCACCGCTACCACGTTTCATACCAAAGACAGTTACATCGTTGGTATAAACCAAGGGATTATCACCGGTAATTAATGATAAGAGCGTGGATTTGCCAGCGCCATTTGGTCCACAAATATGCCAATGCTCACCTTTATTTACGGTGAAGCTGAATTTATCGAAGATCACACGCTGATATTCGATGTGGATATTCTTAAGCTGAACGATAGGGCCTTCAGGGATTTGCTTAAGTGCAAACTTAGCTGGAGTTTTGGGAGGATTTACATCCGGCATATCGGCATAGCCTAAGAGCACCTTAGCATCAGGATCTTGCTCAATTTCTTCTCGAGTTGAGAGCTTGGTGATGGCACAATCTTGAATGATGCCCATCTTAGTTAAGCTATCAGGGATCTCACTTGGACGATTGACGATGAGTACTGTTGGGGTTTCGTACTTTTCATGCATTTCATTGATAAGGTGCAGGAGATTTTTGCGGGTAGCAACATCAAGTGCATCAAATGGAGTATCAAGCACCAAAAGATTAGGGCGTGAGCATAATGCCTGAGCAAGCAGGGCTTTGCGTCCCTCGCCTCCTGATAATTGACGTAATGGCTTATCGAGTAGCAGGCCTAGATTCATGGCCTCAATGACCTCATCAACTATCTCATGGTTAGCATTTTCAAGCAGATCGCGGATGGTAATACCGATCTCCTCTTTTGCCGTGGTAGCATCAGAGTTGCGCATATTGTAGTCATCCTCAAAAAGCTTCATCTGCTTTTCAAAGGATACCAGTACTGGATGATAATTTTCAGGAGCCTTTCCTGAGACAAGCTCGAGCTCACCTTCAAATGCGCGGGCAATTGAGGTTTTACCAGAGCCATTGCCTCCGATTAGAACTATTAGATCGTGTGGAGCGATGGTGATTGATCCCAAGCGAGCATCAAGCTCTTCACCGTTTGATTTTTTTACAATTTTGAAGACCGCGTCTTCCCATGCAATAGTGCGACTAGTCATAGTGTGCCTTAGAACACGTTAATTTGATGCAGATTTACTGCCACTATATTTTTGAAAGTGGTGTGATTTTACTTCATATGTTAGTAAACGACTGACATACGAGTATTTGCACAGCTAAGGTTAGTCCTTTTAAAAGGACTGATATTGATTGATACAGCGCTCTTTTTCTGAAAAAACTAGCGCCAGATGCAGACAGGCATGTTTTTGCTTTTGATGCTCACCGTATTTGCGTTCTTTAATTTGCAAGATAGCCTGTGTGAGTAATTTGCAATCATCGTCATGAGCTTTGGCGTATTTAAGTTCGATGACAAAATAGCGCTCATCAGTTTTGATCTCAAGATCAGATCTTCTAAAGGCATTGTGGGTTTCTGCCTTGGCTTCAATGCCACAGGCATTAAGACACACCAGCAACAAGGCGCGTACTGAGGCCTCATTATTTAAGGGGTAGGCATCATAGGGGATCCCAAGTAGCAGAGAATTAATGCTGGTGACAATTTCCTCAACATTAGCTTTATTAAATGCAAGATAAAGATCGTTTCTTGTAACCGCGTTGGAAATTTTATCAGCATATAGTCTAGCCATGGATTGTGATACCTCTTTATTGGGGTAATTGAGTAGCACATTTTCCAAAGAAATACGGTTTTTGATGGTTAGATATCCTGTTTGGCAGAGCATGGCTCTATCATCTAAATGTGTCAAATCAGAGGATGAATTTAGTGTTTCTAATGTCACTATTTGATCTTGACCATACTCTCTTAGCGACTTTAAGGAATGAGCCTTTAAATATTGAAGTAAAACAGACGGTCTTCCTGAGGAGCTATACCAGTAGTTGATAAAGCCTCTTTGCGGGGCGTTTAAAAAATTGAGCACTGACCACACACAATGTACATTGCTTGATGCCTCCTCATCAAAGCAATAACCATCATAGTTTTCTTTTATACGTGCAAGGCATGTGGCTTCATCAAGCTTTAGGATCTTGCTTGCCCTAGTGATAAAGCTTGCAAAGTAGGTGGTTATTTCCTCGTCGGTATAGCCTAGCAAAGTCCCAAAGGTTGGATCGGTTGAAATGTCCTGATCGATATTAAAGGCTGAAAATATGCCGGTACTCTTATAGCGGGTAATGCCCGTGATAAATAAGAATCTAAAGCAGGAGGACGCTCCCTTTAGCATGAGGTAGAACTGCGATAATATTCTTTGAACGGCTTCAAAAAGCTCAGGCTTATTCATGCAGTTGTTTAATGGGGCATCATATTCGTCTATAAGCAGTACTATTGAACCATCCTTAAGTGCCGAGAACATACGACGTATAACACTTATAAATGGCTCATTGGCGGCAATTTTTTGAGGATGATCCAAGCCTGCCTTAATGCATGCATCAATAAACATGTATTCAAATTGGAGGAGAAAATCATCTGCGTCAGCAAAAATGCAGCATTGAGAAAAATCTAGCTTTAACACAGGATAAATCTTGGGATCCGTCCAATTCTTGGCTATTGCCAGATCGGTAAATTCCTTAACCCCCGATTTAAACAGAGCTTCAAAGGTAGATAGCAGTAGTGTTTTTCCAAAGCGGCGAGGCCTTGAGAAAAAATATTTATATCTGGTGGAGGCCAGCTTATAAATAAGCTCTGTTTTATCCACATAGATCATATGGTTGTGCCTAAGGGCACTAAAGGAGGTCTCTGATAGCGGAAGTTTTGATGGTTGCTCTTCTAGATCTGAGTTTGTAACCATATGCAAAAGCTCCCTTGGATAAACAGACAGGCGCAACTATCAGCTAACTCCACATTCTAGCAAAGCAGGAAATAAAAAAACGGACCGCATAGGCGATCCGTTTTATGAAATTAAGATTTAGCCAAAATGAGCTAAGTCTTAAGGCTCATATTAGAGATTCTTCATCTCTTCGATCTGGGCCTTGATCTTCTCAAGCTGAGTCTTGTTGACCTCAAGCTGAGCCTTAGCACCGTCGATGATCTTCTGCGGAGCCTTGGAAATAAAGGCTTCACTCTGAAGACGAGCCTCAGAGGAGGCGATCACGGTCTCAAGCTTTTGAGCCATGCCTGTTAGGCGCTTAATCTCTGCATCCTTATTAACTAGATCCTTCATGGGGATTAGGACTTCAGCAGTGCGGATAGGCTTAGCAGAGCAAGGAGGAATATTATCGCCTGCCTTAATGAATTGAACCTTTTCGATATTGGCAAGGTTTGCAAGATAGGCGTAATACTTTTCAGTATAGCCTTCCTCTTCATTAGAAGCACCACGAAGCATAGGGGAGAGTTTAACAGAAGGAGCAACCTTCATCTCAGCACGCAAATTACGTACGGTGGCGGCAAAGTCCTTAAGCCAGGATACAGCAGCCTCAGCCTCAGCATCATTTGCATAATCAGCACCATCAGGGAATGCTGCAGCCATGACAGTCTCGGTATGCATGCGACCTAACATAGGTGCAGTGATCTTCCAAATCACCTCAGTGATAAATGGCATGACTGGGTGTGCAAGACGCATGGTGGTCTCAAGCACGTCAACTAGGTTCCAAGCTGTGGCATCCTTTTGTGCCTGAGTGAACTCTTCTCCGCGGAAGATGGACTTGGTGAACTCAAGGTACCAGTCGCAGAATTCGTTCCAGATGAACTCATAAAGCTTAGATGCAACATTATCGAAGCGATAGGATTCAATAGCGTCGATAACCTCGGTGATGGTGGTCTTAAGCTTTGATCTGATATAGCGATCAGCAAGAGATAGATCCTTGAAATCAGGCTTTACTAAACTCTTTTCGCCAACGTTCATCAAGGCAAAGCGTGAGGCGTTCCAGATCTTGTTGCAGAAATTACGATAGCCATCAAGACGCTTCATATCCCAATTAATGTCACGGCCATTGGAGGCAAGGGCACAGAGGGTAAAGCGTAGGGCGTCGGTACCATGAGGAGCGATGCCGTCAGGGAATTGCTTAGCAGTACGCTTGGCAATCTTTTCAGCAATTTGAGGCTGCATCATGTTGGCAGTACGCTTGGCAATGAGGCCATCGATGCCAATACCATCGATCATGTCCAAAGGATCAATTACATTGCCCTTAGACTTAGACATCTTCTTACCCTCTTCGTCACGGATTAAGCCAGTAACATAGACGGTCTTGAACGGAACCTGAGGATTACCATCTTTGTCCTTCATAAAGTGCATGGTCATCATGATCATACGGGCAACCCAGAAGAAAATGATGTCAAAGCCGGTAACTAGGACAGAGGTAGGGTGGAAGGATTCAAGTTCAACAGTCTTATCAGGCCAGCCTAGAGTGGAGAAGGTCCACAAAGCTGATGAGAACCAGGTATCGAGCACATCAGGATCGCGTTCTAGCTTGACGTCAGCGCCTAAATTATATTTAGTACGAACCTCTTCTTCATTGCGGGCAACATATACCTTGCCCTGCTCGTCATACCATGCAGGAATGCGGTGACCCCACCACAGCTGACGGGAAATACACCAATCCTGAAGATCGTTCATCCAGCTAAAGTACATGTTCTCGTACTGCTTAGGAACGAACTTAATGCGACCATCTTTTACTGCTTCAACTGCAGGCTTGCCTAATACTGAGGCCTTCACATACCACTGATCAGTAAGCATAGGCTCAATAGGTACGCCACCACGATCACCAAAAGGCTGGGATAGGGCATGATCCTCAATGTGATCAAGTAGGCCTAGGGACTTTAGATCCTCAACCATCTTGTCACGGGCCTCAAATCTATCCATGCCGCGATAGGCCTCAGGGATTGGAGCCTCGTAATCATTGATAGCGACGCCATCTGAATTAAAGATTTCGGCGGTATCACGAATATGGGCATCCTCAGTGAGGATATTTACCATAGGTAGCTTATTGCGCTTGCCTACAGCATAGTCGTTGAAATCGTGAGCTGGGGTGATCTTTACGCAACCAGTGCCGGTGGTCATATCGGCATGGATATCAGCAATGATCTTGACGCGACGATTAACAAGAGGCAGTAACAAATCCTTGCCCACTACTGACTTAAAGCGAGGATCTGAGGGGTTAACTGCAACAGCGGTATCACCAAGTAGAGTTTCAGGACGGGTGGTTGCGACCATCAAGAAGTCCTTGCCTTCGTCGGTCTTTACACCGTCTGCCAAAGGATATTTGATGTACCACATGAAGCCTTGAACGTCTTTGTTCTCAACTTCAAGATCTGAAATAGCGGTACGAAGCTTAGGGTCCCAGTTTACAAGACGCTTGCCACGATAAATAAGATCTTCATCATAGAGACGTACGAAGACTTCTAACACTGCACGAGACAATCCCTCGTCCATGGTGAAGCGCTCACGGGTCCAATCTACGGAGTCACCCAAACGTCTCATCTGACGGGTGATATTGCCACCTGATTCACCCTTCCATTTCCAGACACGCTCGATGAATTTTTCACGACCTAGATCATGACGAGTAAGTTGCTCTTCTTTGGCAAGCTTACGCTCTACCACCATCTGAGTTGCGATACCGGCGTGATCGGTACCACATTGCCATAGGGTATTGTCACCCTTCATGCGGTGATAGCGGATAAGGGTATCCATGATGGTCTGCTGGAAGGCATGACCCATGTGTAGGGATCCTGTTACATTTGGCGGAGGTAGGGCAATTGAATATGAAGGCTTGGAAGTATCTCCTGAAGGCTTAAAGCAGCCATCCTGCTCCCATTTTTGATAGATCTCGGATTCAAAATTTTCCGGTTGGTAGGTTTTATCCATTTCCATGAAATTAAGGCCTTTTTTCTCTGATGCGGCGCTTTTGGCCGCAAAAATGCGATATTGCTCTAATTTTATCATATACAGGCGCGGTATCTTTGTATATTGCCCAAGTGTTTTATGCTCAAAGCGAGGTGTTTTTTGGGGATAGTACCTGCTTGCATATATATCTTCTGCAACGCTTTTAAGTGGTACTTTAGGGACAAACGGCAATTTTTAGCCTTGAAATCTAGTAAAATCAAACAATAAGCAGATAAGCTTGGCGTCTTAGTCTTTTTTTCTACAGCATAGAGGATAGTTCATGCAGCTTTATTTCAATCAGTACCTTACGGCCAGAACAGCAGCTTTTGCTGAGGATTTAAAGGTAGCTAAGGATGTTGGATTTAATGGCGTCGAATTGTTTTTTGATACCTGTGCTAAGGCGTTGTCATCTGGTGCTGGTCTTTTATCCTATGCAAATGTGGTCAAGGATTTAGGCTTTGAAACGGCAGGAGTTGGATCAATAGTTTTAGCCCCAGAAGGTGCAAGCTCTGAGGAGTCACAATGGCTTGTATATGATCAATTGACTCTTTTAGGTGAGCTCTTTAAGCGTTTTTATGTGCCCCTTTGTGCAGTCGATCCCTATATCTGCGCAGATGAGGATGAGTTAAATCTTCATCCTATGGCTGCTACTAAGGAGTATTTTGAGAAAACGCTATCAGGCTTTACCCGCGATTTTACCTATATAGGCTTTGGGCTATGTCCTGATTGTGAGCCATTAAGTTTGGTAAATAGTGTAGCTTTGGCCTATGACATCATATATGAATGCGCTAATGCTAAGCTGTCCTTGATTTTAGATGCTGGACGTCTTGATGAAAGCTCTCTTGAGGATATTGCTAAATTACCATCAAGAGCTATCTCTCTTATCCGTTTAGGAGCAGATATTGATTTTAATAAGGAATTTTTAAAGGCTGTAGCCTTAACTGGCTTTGATGGAGGATGCTCAATTTCTCAAACCTTAATGGGAGCTGGAGATAATGCTGAAACCATACGTGAAGGCTATGAGCTTTTGAAATCATCGTTTGCTTAGTTTGAATGAAAATGTAGGCATACTAAGGATAAATGCATGCTAAAGAAGCATTGGAAAAAGATCCTTGCAGTTATTGCAGCTCTTGCAATTGTCTTAGGTGGCGGTGCTCTGTATTACACTCGTGAAGTGCATCTTTTGGAAAATGAGCTTGTTGATGCTTTAAAAAGTCCCTATAAGGTTGAAGCTGGCATGAATGCACGGATTATTGTCCATGAGCTTACTCAAGGTAAGTATATGGATGAAATAGTGCGTATATGGATATATAGACATCCAGAGCTTCAGGCTGTACAAAAGGGTATGTATACCGTTGATGGTAAGAAGAACTTAGTGCAGCTGTTAACGGATATGGTTTCTGGAAATGTAGCGCAGGTTCAGTACAAGCAGTTAGGCATTATTGAGGGCTCTAACGTATCCCACCTAGATAAAAACTACCAAAAGCTACTACCTAAGGCCTATGCAGAGATTAAAAAGACCTTAGCAAAGCCTGCTGAATTTATTATTGCAAGCCTCGAAAATGATCAAAAACTACTTGAATCTATAGGAGGAGCTGGGCATTCCTTAGAGGGACTTTTGATGCCTGCAACCTATCCTATCTATCATGTAGAGTATCCTTTAGAGCCAATTGAAAAGGCCTTGCGGGCAACGGCGCGTTTTATGGCAGCGCAATGGCCAACAAGAGATAAGGATATCTTAATTCGTACTCCCTATGAGGCTTTAATTATCGCCTCCATCATTGAGCGCGAGACCTTAGTTGATAAGGAGCGTCCACAGGTTGCTGCCGTTTTTTATAATCGACTTAAGAAAAAAATGCGTCTGCAAACCGATCCTACCGTGATGTATGGCGTATCTCCATCCTTTTCAGGACGCCTTACCAAGGATCAGCTAAGAAAGGATACTCCGTACAACACCTATACACGCGATGGGCTTCCGCCTACTCCTATTTCCATGCCAAGTAAGGCATCAATTATGGCAGCCTTACATCCTGCAAAAACTGATGCGCTTTATTTCGTGGCAACGGATGAGGATCCAACTCACGGTCATACTTTTACTAACACCTTAAACGAGCATAATAAAGCGGTCTCTGATTATCGTCGCAAGGTTGCAGACTATAAAAAGAATCAAAAGAAGGATGAGGCTGAGGCTCAAAAGGTGGAGGATGCCAAAGCATCTAAGCAGGATACAAATAATAAAACTTCTGATAAACAAAATAGCCCTGATGAAAAAGTAGCACTGGATAATGCTAAAGAAAAGAACAAGGCTACAGGCAATGATGCAAGCAAAGTAAATGACAAGGATGCAAAAGACTCTGCTCAAAAGCCAAATGTGCAGGAGCAAGCCTTAGCAAAGCCTGATAAAGAGGGGGCAACTCCTAAGGCTGATGATAAGACTCCAGCTAAGTCTCAAGATAAGCAAAAGGATGAGTCCTCCTTATCTAACAATAGCGTAACTGAGCATAAGGATAATAGTGCTCAGGATAGTAATGCTGCAAAGGTCTTAGAGAATGAAGAGCAGACCATCATTACCATTGATGATAAAAAGACCATTGATGATAAGGATCAAGGCAGTAATGATAAAAAGCTACAAACATCCGAGAGTGCAGATAAAAAAGTAGATTCAAAAGATGAATAAAAAAGGATTATTTATTACCTTAGAAGGTGGTGAAGGCGCTGGTAAAAGCACTCAAATACCTGTTATACAACATTTTTTTGAGCAAAAGGGCTATGAGGTGATAACACTACGTGAGCCAGGCGGAACACCTTGTGCTGAGCAGATCAGAAGTGTACTCAAGACTAAGCGTGAGGATGATGAGCTTTGCGATGAGGCCGAGCTCCTATTAATGTATGCCTGCCGTGCCCAGCTTACGAATACTGTTATCAAAAAGGCCTTGCTTGAGGGAAAGGTAGTAATTTGTGATAGATATGATCTGTCCACCAAGGCCTATCAGGGCTGTGGTCGTGGCATAGATGCTAAAACTATTCAAAATGTTCGTGAGGCTGCTATTGGTGATTTTGGTCCTGATCTGACGCTGTTGTTTGATCTTAGCGTGGAGCAGGGAATGGCGCGAGCCTCAAAGCGCGGAGCTGCTGATCGTATTGAAAGCTCGGGGATGGCTTTTTTTGAGCGCGTGCGTGCAGGTTTTTTAAAATTTGCGCATGAAGATCCTGAGCATATCAAGATAATTGATGCCTCAAAGGATATTGCAACTGTAAGCAATGAAGTGATCTCCTTACTAGAAGAGTTTATTTGATGAGTGCTTTATCTCTTGATCCTTGGCTTTTAAATCCATATACCGAGTTTCTACGCTCACTTGAACAAAATCGTCTACCAGGATCGGTGGTAGTGTCCTGTCCTGAGGGCTTAGGTGGAGATAGGTTAGTGGCCGCTATGGCTGAGATCTATCTGTGCCAAAGACTTAATGCTCAAGGTGCCTGTGGAGGATGTCAGTCCTGCTTAAGCTTTTGGCAAAACAACCATCCTGATTTTATTAGAGTTAGGGCTACGGATGCGCAAGAGGCTAAGGACGGCGCTGATATTACCAAGGTCCCTTTTGATAAGGATGAGCGCGAGGTAGCACAGCGTTACGTGCGTATTAGCTCCTTACGTCAGATGCAGACTATGCTCTCAGAATCCTCAGCTCTAGGCTATCGCAAGGTGGCTATCATATCTGATGCACAGCTTATGCAGGAAAGTGCTGCTAATGCGGTATTAAAGACCTTTGAGGAACCTCCTGCAAATACTCTCATTATCATGCAGACAACCTCCCTTGATGCCTTGTTACCAACCATTTTATCAAGAGCATTTAAGATCAGAGCCTGTGCACCAGATGTTGCTGAGGGCTTAAGATTTTTAAAGGAGCATAGGCCAGATCTTGGGGATGATATTTTATCCTTGTCCTTATCATTAACTGCTAATGCTCCCTATGGTGCTTTAAAGCTGTTATCCTCAACCTTTAAGGTTGGTCGAGATGAGCAAAATGCTATTCTAATTATCAAGGATGCGATGGATAGCTTTGCTCAATGCTTAGGGGGCAGGTGTAGCGTTGAGACTACTATTGCTAAATTCAAGGTAATACCAAATATTGTGATTGCGCAGATCTTAGGTGAATTTATCCTTGAGACCCTAAAATACAAGGCAGGGATTAATCCTAATTCCTTAGCACTTTTAAAGAATTTTCCTTTGGATGTAGTGGGAAGACTTCCTGCTGTCCATCTGTTTAAGGCTCGTGATGATTTAAAATATATCGCCGCGCAGGCTCCCATGCTCCAGCCTAGAGCTCCCTTTGCCTTATTGCGCGCG
>CAVHVI010000051.1:0-12200 GCA_963639245.1 Bacteroidaceae bacterium | reverse complement strand
TATAAATGCCTGTCACTTTAGTTAACTGCTTACTATTTAAGGAGTTTTTAGCCTATTGCAAAAAATACCGTGTCATTTCAGCACTCAACGTTTGCAAAATTGTGAACCGTAACAAGCCTACAAAACTAACAAAATATTTTTTCTAATGCTTTTTTGCTTATATATCAGTGTGTTATTATCTTTTTTGACAAAAACTGTACTTTTTCTGGCAAGAATTTAACAAAAATGTGATCTCCGCACACGTTTACGGTGGCATATTTTTCCTACAATTGAAACCAGAGGGTATCAGTGTGAACCATATATTTGGATAACGCTCCCCAACAATTCAGCTTGCGGAAGTCAGCTGTAACAACATAGGGAATTAAAAATATGAAATTTACCTTGAAGAAAGTAGCATTTGCTGTTGCCTGCACCACCTTAGCAGCCAGCATCGCAGGTTTTTCTACTAGCGCACAGGCTATCGAAAACAGCGAAATTAAGATCGGTGTTTCCATCTGGTCATCAACCGACGTTTTAGGCTCTCAGTGCAAGCGCATCCTTGACAAAGCTGCTGAGTCTCTTGGCGTTCAGGTTCAGTACGTCGATCAGGGCCACATCTCAGAAAAAGTTACCGCTTCAGTTGAGCAGTTAGCAGCAGCAGGTTGCCAAGGCGTAATCATCTGCAACGCATCTGACACTGAAATGACCTCCGCCATTAAGACTGCAAATGAGTATGAAATCTATCTAACTCAGTTCTTCCGTATCATTTCTAAGGATGCATCTCCTGACATCTATAAGATGGCTGTTGATTCTCCTTACTACATCGGTGCAGTTCACGAGAACGAGCCTGACAACGGTGAGAAGCTCGTCAACATCCTCATCGACAAAGGCTGCCGTAACATCGGCTTGATCGGCTGGGAGCAAGGCGACGCTACTTGGTTAGGCCGTTGGACTGGCTACAAAGCAGGTGTTGAGAAATGGAATAAGGCCCACGCAGACGATCAGGTAACTCTATCTGAGCCTCAGTATGCAGGCACTTCCTCTGAAGGTGGTTCAAAGGCTGCTGAAGCTTTGATGGCTGCAAATCCTAAGCTTGATGCTTTGATCCCTGCAGGTGGTGGTGGTGATCCTTTACAGGGTGCTATCGCAGCTGTAGAGCGTGCTGGCAAGACTGGTCAGATCCACATCGTTTCAACCGACTTCCTCCCTGATTTAGGCGAGCGTCTTGCAAATGGCTCCATGGCCGGCGAGTCTGGTGGTCACTACTGCGATCCTTTGTTTGCCTTCATGATGACCTACAACGCCATCAAGGGCAACTACAAGGACTTCGAGGGTAAGTTCGAAGACTTCAAGTTCCCTTACCTCTTCGTATCCTCCACCAAGGACTTCGAGGGCTACGATCAGTACTTCGTAAAACAGCTTCCTTATACCTCTGAGGAGCTCGTTGAGATGTCAAAGCTTGATATCGCAGGCCTAGAGGCTACTGCTGCTAAGCTATCAGTTGCTGATGCTGCAGCCCGTGCTAAATAATTTGTAGCGAAATAAATCAAGCGAAGGCAGGATCCTCGATCCTGCCTTTTTATTTATCTTGGCACGGCGATGAATATGTCGATTAACAGGATAAAGAGTATTTTGTAGAAGGGAGAAAAGACCAAAGGCTAAATAGCAACTCTAGTCTTATTCACAGGTTAGATCGCGGGTTAAGAGGCATCGTGCAGCATCTGCACCATTCTTACCACGATAAAGAACCTCATAGAGCTCAGTACAAATTGGCATCTCCACTCCCAAAGAAGCGGCAAAGTCATGTACTACAGATACCATGGCATAACCTTCAACCACCTGACCAATCTCATCTAAAGCATCGGTAAGACCTCTGCCCTGCCCCATCATGACACCAAAGCGACGATTACGCGATTGATTGTCAGTACAGGTAAGAATGAGATCGCCAAAGCCTGACAAGCCCATAAATGAACGCTCGGAGGCTCCACAGGCCACACCTAAGCGTACCATCTCGGCAAGACCTCTGGTAATAACGGCAGTACGCGCATTAGCACCATAGCCTAGGCCATCGGACATACCTGCAGCAATTGCAATTACATTTTTAACCGCACCACCAATTTGCAAGCCAATAAGATCACTGCTTACATATAGTCTAAAGGTAGGCGTATGCATAAGCTCACAGATCTCTTGGGCAAAAGATGAGGGATCACCTGCTACAGATATAGCCGTAGGTAAGCCTTTGGCTAGCTCTTTTGCAAAGGTGGGACCTGATAAAACTGCAAGAGGTACTTTAAAGGGCAAGCACTCATGAGCTACATCGGAGAGGAATCTTCCATCTGCGGATAAGCCCTTAGTGGCCCATGCTAAGGCATGATTAGGAGTGATATAGGCAGATACAGCAGTCACTACATCCCTGAAGGTTACTGAAGGCACTACAATCAAAAGACGTAAAGAAGCCTTCACCGCCTCCTCAAGTGATGAGGTGACTGTAAGCGTATCAGGAAAGTTAATATCAGGAAGATATTGTGAGTTCTGACGCTGATCCTGCATAGTCTGCGCGCGCTTAGGATTTCTATCCCAAAGCATTACGCGCAGACCCTTGGATGCTGCGGAAATTGCCAAAGAGGTGCCGTAGGATCCGGCACCTATTACGCTTAGATCGCAGTCTGCCATGAGCGAGAGTTAAGCCTGAGCTTCCTCTGCCTTGTTAGCTTCAGCAGCCTTAGCAGCAGCTTCAGCCTGACGAGCACGGTAAATTGCCTCGAAGTTCAAAGGACGCAAATTCAATGCAGGGAATGAAGCGCGGTTGACTAAGGAGGAGATGTGCTCACGAGCATAAGGGAAGAGGAGGTTAGGAGCAACACCACCTAAGAGATAGTGAGCAGCCTCATCGCTTACATTCTTAACGAGGAACAAGCCACCCTGGTGAACCTCTGCAATGAAGGCAGTCTTTTCGCCCTGCTTGCAGGTAACAGTTACACGCAAATCGATCTCAAAGATGTCATTGCCAAGAGACTGAGGCTTAGCATCAAACTCTACATTGATCTGAGGCTTCCACTGCTCACTGAAAATTGCAGGAGAATTAGGAGTCTCTAAGGAGCAATCTTTTGCATAGATGCGAACTACCTCAAAGGTAGGCTGCTGAGGAGCCTGCTGTGGCTCTGAATTAGCCTGAGCAACTGCACCTTCTTCCTTGTTAAGATTTTCGTTATTTTCTGCCATTTTGAAATTCCTTATGTTGAGAATTACTTGATAGATAGAGGAAGGTTATCAACCTGCCACTGACCAATACCACCATCTAAAGAGAAGATCTTGGTATAACCTTGCTGCTTTAGAAGACGGGCTGAATTAAAGGCGTCTGAATCGTATTTATCACGACCGACCATAATGAGTGGACGGTTTAAATCAGTACCCAAACGCTGGATCTTGCCAGACTTAATGTCAGCGGCGGGCACATTCACAGAGCCTGCAATGTGACCTGACTGGAACATCTGAGCTGATCTAACATCAACGTACAAACCGTTCTCATGATTAACCATAAAGGTGGCTCCAGTAGAGCTTACCTTCTTGATCCTAGCTGTTAGCATGCGTAGCTGTACATAGATAAGACCGACAAAAGCTGCGACCCACACTACGCACATAAACATGTGACGGCTAAAAAATGCGGAATATTCAGCCATAGCTTCAGCTGAAAATAAATCTCCCACAACACACCTCTCATTGAAGAGCTTAAATAATTTCAATCCCGTGATTTTAGCATACGAGAGCCGTGCAAAAAATTACCTATGTTAGATCTGTGCAGTAAATAGCGAGTAAAATGACGGTTAGCATAGGCTAACTTAACTAAACATACAGTGATTTCGTGAAAAATGCCCATTTTTTTACCGAAATCGCTAAAATAGTGTCAGCTTTCACAAACAAGAGACATCTTTAATATGGAAAAGAAGAAAACTTTCGCACTCATCATCATGGACGGCTGGGGAGATAACCCTAATCAGGAATTCAACGCTGTTGTTGCTGGTAAGACCCCTAACCTTGATGCATTGACTGCCAACTACGCTCACACTGATATTCAGGCATCTGGTATCTATGTAGGTTTGCCTGATGGTCAGATGGGTAACTCCGAAGTTGGTCACACCAATATCGGTGCCGGTCGCGTTGTTTATCAGGAATTAACCCGTATCACCAAGGCTATTGAAGATGGCGATTTCTTTGAGAATAAGGTTCTCTGTGACGCTGTTGATAAGGCTGTCAAGGCTGGTAAGGCCGTACACATCATGGGTCTTATGTCCCCAGGTGGCGTTCACTCCCACGAAAAGCACATCGCTGCTATGATTCAGTTGGCTGCCAAGCGTGGTGCTGATAAGATTTACTTCCACCCCTTCCTTGATGGTCGTGATGTTCCTCCTCGTTCTGCTCAGGGCGATATCGATTTCTTTGAAAAGGTATTCAAAGAAGCAGGTGCTGGTCGCATCGTTTCCTTAATTGGCCGTTACTACGCCATGGATCGTGACAATCGCTGGGATCGTGTTCAGGCTGCCTATGATCTCTTAACCTCAGCTAAGAGCGAATTCCCTGCATATGCAACTGCAACTGAAGCTTTGAAGGCTGCTTATGAGCGCGGTGAAAACGATGAGTTTGTCAAAGCCTCTGTTGTTGGTGAGCCTGTTAAGATGGAAGATGGCGATAGCTTGATCTTCATGAACTTCCGTGCAGATCGTGCCCGTCAGATCACCCGTGCCTTCGTGAACTCTGATGAAGATTTCACTGGCTTTAAGCGTGAATACAAGCCTGCCTTGGCTGATGTGGTCATGCTTACTCAGTATGCAGCTGACATCAAGACTGCTTGCGCTTATCCTCCTGAGGATCTCACCAATACTTTAGGTGAGTGGCTCTCCAAGCACGGCAAGACCCAGCTTCGTATTTCTGAAACCGAGAAATACGCTCACGTCACCTTCTTCTTCAACGGTGGTGTTGAGACCGTATTCCCAGGTGAGGATCGTACCCTCATCCAGTCTCCTAAGGTTGCAACCTATGATCTCCAGCCTGAAATGAGCTCTGAGGAATTAACCGACAAACTCTGTGCTGCTATTGAGTCTGGCAAGTATGACGTCGTCATCTGCAACTATCCTAACGGCGACATGGTTGGTCACACTGGTGTATTCGATGCTGCTGTTAAGGCTGTTGAGGCTGTTGACCACTGCATTGGCCGCGTAGTTGAGTCCTTAAAGAAGGTTGATGGTGAATGCTTGATCACCGCCGATCACGGTAACTGCGAGCGCATGAAGGATTTGACCACTGGCCAGCCTTACACTGCTCACACCAACTTGCCTGTACCTCTAATCTATGTTGGTAGAAAGGCAAAGATGCGTGATGATGGCCGTCTATGCGATTTAGCTCCTACCATCTTAAAGCTCATCGGTATGGAGCAGCCTAAGGAAATGACTGGTAAGTCCATCGTTGAATTAGACTAATACCTAATCTCCATAAACTGCATTGGGCTGGTAACTACCAGCCCTTTTTCATAATTGGCTAATAACTTTGCCAAAAATCAGCGCTTTAATCCTAGCGTTTACGCCACTTTTCAAACCAGCCAAGCCCTGCAACTGTAGTAGTACGCGGGTTATATTCACAGCCGACATAGCCACGATAACCACAGTCATCTAGTAGCTTGAAAATGTAATCGTAGTTTATCTCACCCTCATCAGGCTCTTGTCTTGAAGGTGCGGCGGCAATCTGTACATGAGCATAGGCTCCCTTAAAATCACGGATAAGCCTCGTTAAATTGCCATCAACCATCTGGGCATGAAAGGTATCAAGCTGAGTTTTAATATTGTCACAACCAATCTCGCGCGCAAGCGCCATGGTCTCGTATTGAGAGGAGTATAAATAGTTACGCTTGATCTCAGGACAGAGCGCTTCCATGGTGAGGGTCACTCCAAACTTAGATGCCCTCTGTGCAGCCTTGCGCATATTAGCAACAAACACCTGATGGCAAAGCTCACGCTCACATTCAAAGGGCACCTCCGCAGACATCACATGCACTGTTTTGCAATTAAGTGCATCGGCATAATCTAAAGCCTGCTCTATTTCATCGCTAAATTCAGTCTCGCGTCCAGGAAGTGCCGCATGTCCCCATTCCCCCTTGGCAGTATCTCCTGCGGTGGTATTAAAGAGAGCTAAAGTAAGATGAGTGTCATCAAGGATCTGCTTTAACTCCTGCTTTTTATAAGCATAGGGCCATAAGAACTCTACTGCCTCAAAGCCATTTTTGGCAGCCTGTTCAAAGCGTTCTAAAAACTCATGCTCCTTAAAGAGCATAGTAAGATTTGCAGCAAATCTTGGCATGATCACAGCTCCTTCAAAAAACTATGAGCCAGAAATAGTCATATCAGGGATCAAAACAGAGCCAGTCTGCATTCTATAGCGCAGATCGCGATCATCTCCTATCAAGGCCATGCGCATAAACATGTCCTTAAGATTTCCGGCAACAGTGATCTCAGATACGGCATATTCACGCTTTCCATTTTTAAAATAGAAGCCTGCCGCGCCACGAGAGTAATTGCCAGAGGTAAGATCTACGCCCTGTCCCATTAGCTCCTCAATTACTATGCCTTCACCAGCATCTGCAAGAAGCTCATCAAAGCTCTTGGTGTGCTCGGCATCAAAATTGACAAAGAGATTATGAGTACCACCAGCATGACCATTAGTCTGCATCTTTAATTTACGGGCAGAATATGAGGACAGAAGATATTCATTAAGAATGCCCTCATGAATTAAATCAGCCTTGGTAACAGCAACGCCCTCAGAATCACAATTTTTAGAGCCAAAGGCGCCATCAATAAAGGGATCCTCATGCAAGGTTACATAGGATGGCAAAATCTGCTGCCCAAGACTGTCGCATAAGAAGGAGCTACGACGATAAATATGTCCACCAGAGATGGCTGCGGTGATGTGTCCCATCAAGGACTGTACGGCAGAGCGGCTAAAAATCACATTGTATTTACCAGTTTTCACCGTTACCGCATTAAGCTTATTTAAGGTTTTAACGCGAGCCTCTTCCTCAACACGCTCAGGAGCATATAAGGCGCTAGGAGAGCGTGCTACCGTAAAGCCAGAGCCTCGTTGCATCTTACCTTCAGATTCTCCTAATAAGGTTAAGGAGGCTGAGGACATGCTTGAGGAGGATACTCTGCAAAAGCCTAGGGAATTGGCCATGCATTGATTATAAAAGGCATAATCAACTGAGGCGCCATCAGAATTCTTAAGACCAACACTCTTATCCTCAATGCCAAGCTTATCAAGCTTAACTGCCAGCGCCACAGCATCATCTGGTGACTTAAAGCCTTCATATAGGGTGTGCCAATCTTTAAAATTGGTACACAAGCGATCCTTATCTGGAAGACCTGCACATTCATCAGGATCGGCAAAGGAGGCTAAGGAAACAGCAGAACTTGCAGTTTGCTGTAGCGCCTCAGCACTTAGATCGGTAGTAGAGGCACTGCCCTTGCGATGATCCTTATAGACGGTGATGGACATACCGTTATCACGATTGAATTCAATGTTTTCAACCTCACCACTACGACTTGAAACACTGATACCTTGAGCACAGCCTGCAGCCACTACACATTCATCGGCACCAGCATCCAAAGCCATCTGCACGGCAGTGCTGGCAAGATCCTTCATCTTCTGCTCACGGGCAAGAATATCAGCATTAAAATCGTACATAGCATCCTCATTTATTCATTTGCTAGCTGCAGATCATACAACAACTTACGCCTGCTTTCTTTTAGTGCTTTTTTTTGTTTTGTGCTTGCCATAACAGATTTTTAGGCAGAAAATCGCGTCCATCATTTGTCACTATGTTACGCAGAACATGACTAGTCAAAATTCAATGCAAGAACAAACAAGATTAATGAAGATCCTTCGCTTCATTCGTGTAAATATCCTGTTTATAGCAATTGGCTGTGGTGGAACTATATTCTGTTTGTTCCACTTTATCCCCGCTATGGAAAGTCTCAAGCCTGCGGCCTACTTCTTTAGCGATCGCGTGCTTCCTTATCTCATTTTCTCGATGCTGTACCTTTCCTTCTGTAAGGTAAATATTCGTGATATGAGGCCTCGCAAATGGCATGTAGTGCTCTTTGGACTGATGGTAGCGTCAACTGGAGCGCTTTCACTCTATCTACACTATGAACCAGACACTCCCTATAACGCCTTAATTCAAGGCACTATTATGTGTCTTATCATGCCTCCTGCCGCCGCAGCTGGAGTTATTGGTGGCAGACTTGGTGGTAATGAAGCTTCCATTGTTACGGGAGTATTAATTGGCAATGTTTTATGTGCCTTAACTATTCCTTTCTTCTTCCCCTTCTTTACTAACCGCCTCTCAGGAACCTTTTTCCAAGAGTTCATGGTCATTGCCGGAAGAATTTTCCCCGTGATCGTTCTACCCTTGATCCTAGCTTTCCTGACTAAGGCCTTTGTAAAGCCTTTGCACCATATCATCGTCACTAAGCTTAGAAACTTATCTTTTTATATCTGGGCAGTATGCCTGTGCTCAGTATCCTCCCGCACTTTCTCTTGCATAGTAAATTCACCAGAGAGTGCCGGAACTCTGCTTGCTATGGCTGCCGTTGGTTTCTTAACCACCGCACTACACTTTGGCTTGGGCAAGGGCTATGGTAACCTCTCCCATCAACGCATCAGTGCAGGTCAGGCCTTTGGTCAGAGAAATGGTGTGTTTGGATTATGGGTAGCGCTATCCTTCATGCACCCTGCTGCTGTTATTGCTCCAGGTTGCTATATTCTTTGGCAAAACTGTGTCAATTCCTGGCAGCTTGCTCATCGTGAAAAGCTATTAGACAAATGCAAGCGCGATGGCACTGAGCCTTATCAAGAATAGTTAGCTCAAGAGTAATTGAAGTCTCAAAAAATAAAGCCCCGATTGATCACTTGGGGCTTTTTATAAAAAGACAGATAGCTGTTGTAGGATTAAGCCTTAGGAGCTTCGAGAATAGGCTCAGGTGCTGAGATCTCAAACTCACCATCACCTACTGGCATAAAGGCAATCAAGACCTCATTGCTCTTTAGCATTTCCACCCAGCTATTGTTATAAGCATCATTAGTTACATACTGAGCCTTGGCATCGTTAAGCTCTGAGCCTTGAATAAACTCATTAGCAAAGGCCTCGTGAGCAAACACCGGCAATACCGTAGCCTTCTCATCAGCCTCATCAGTATCCAAATCCTCAAGCATGAAAGGACCATCATTATCAGTAATGATATAAAAACCGCCCTGCTCTAAGGCCTTCTTCAAGAAATATGAACGACGGTACTCGGCATTTAACTGCAACACTGCATCGTGTTCTTTTTCGGTTAATTCGTACATGGTTTTCTCCTAAGTCTAGTACCCACGCTTCAAAATTGGTTTTAAAAATTGTCCCGTATAGGAGGCATCGCACTTAGCAATTTCCTCGGGTGTACCACATGCTATCACGGTTCCACCACCACTGCCGCCCTCAGGTCCTAAATCTATGATGTGATCAGCGCTCTTGATTACATCTAAGTTATGCTCAATGACAATCACCGTATTGCCCTGATCACGAAGCTCTAACAGCACCTTCAATAGTTGTTGTACATCATAAAAATGCAATCCTGTGGTAGGCTCATCAAGAACATAAAGCGTCTTGCCAGTTGCTCGCTTGGAGAGCTCCTTAGACAGCTTAATACGCTGAGCCTCACCTCCTGAGAAGGTGGTAGCTGCTTGACCTAAGGTAATATAAGACAATCCCACTTCAGATAAGGTACGTAGCTTGTTGGCAATTGACGGCACCGCTTCAAAGAACTGCAAGGCCTCCTCAACATTCATATTGAGGACCTCGGAAATGCTCTTACCCTTATACTTAATCTCTAAGGTCTCGCGGTTATAGCGCTCGCCATTGCATTGTTCACATTTGACGAACACATCAGCCATAAAGTTCATCGACACGCGAATAGTGCCATCGCCTTGGCAAGCCTCACAGCGTCCGCCCTTGACGTTAAATGAAAAACGTCCTGGTCCATAGCCACGAGCACGCGCCTCAGGCACCTTAGCAAAAAGAGATCTGATATCTGAGAATAGTCCTACATAAGTTGCAGGATTTGAACGTGGAGTTCTTCCAATAGGGCTCTGATCTATGCAAATTATCTTATCAAAATGCTCTAAACCCTTGATGCTCTTGCAAGGTGCTGGCTCCTCATTGGCAGTAACCTTATTTAAGGCACGCTCGGCAGCTCTTACTAAGGTATCGTTTATCAAGGTTGATTTACCAGAGCCAGAGACACCTGTTACTACAATAAAGCAGCCTACGGGGAATTTCACAGTGACATTCTTTAAATTATTGCCCGTGCACCCCTCTAAAATAAGTTCCTTACCCTTCTTAGGAGCAACTCTCTTTTTAGGGATGACTATTCTCTTGCGTCCTGCAAGATAATCGCCGGTTAACGAGGCCTTATTATTTTCAAGATCCTCTACGCTTCCTTGAGCTACCACCGTACCACCGTGTAGACCAGCACCTGGGCCAATATCCACAATACAATCGGCAGCTCTCATCGTATCCTCATCATGCTCAACAACGATCACGCTGTTTCCAAGATCACGTAGATGCTTTAGGGCATCGATGAGACGTGCATTGTCACGCTGATGAAGTCCAATAGAGGGCTCATCTAGGGTATACATCACACCAGTTAAGCCGGCACCTATTTGAGATGCCAAACGAATACGCTGAGCCTCACCGCCAGATAGGGTTTCAGCAGAGCGCGATAAGGTCAAATAGCCAAGGCCCACATTAACAAGGAAGGAGAGACGACTCTTAATTTCCTTTAACAGACGTCTTGCAATAGTTCCCTGCTGTTCACCAAACTGCAAAGCATCAAAAAAGTCGTAGCACTCCTGAATAGACATGGAGCAGACATCGTTTAAGGATTTATCCTGAATAAAAACATTACGATATTCACGCTTTAAACGGGCACCACCACAGTCTGGACAGGTAAGAGGTGTCATTAATGTTGCAATATACTCACGCACATAGTCAGATTCGGTCTCATGCAAACGCCTTTCATAATTAGGGATCACGCCTTCAAAGGGCTCAAAGCGCTTTTCAACCTTGCTTTGAGTGCGAAACTCCATTGGAATGCTTTCATCGCCAGTGCCGTATAAAAACAGCTTTTGCTCATTGCGCTTAAGCTCTGACCACGGCGTATGCATATCTATCTTATAGTGCTTAGATACCTGCTCGAGATATCTAAAGAAGAAGGCATAACGGCGATCCCAGCCAGCAATAGCTCCTTCAAATACGGATTTGTTTTCATCAGGAACAATCTTCTTCTCATCAAACACCATCTGCACGCCTAGGCCACTGCATTTTGGGCAGGCGCCATGAGGATTGTTAAATGAGAAATCACGCGGCTCAAGCTCAGGAATGGAATAGCCACACTCAGGACAGGAGTAACGCGATGAAAATAAAAGCTCATCCTTACTCTCATGCTCATCCATGGGGACGGCCAAGCAAAGACCATCGGCATACTTTAAGGCGGTTTCTACAGAATCAGCAACGCGCTGACGCAGATCGGCACGGATTTTAAAGCGATCAACTACGATATCGATATTGTGTTTGATACGTAAGCCTAGCTCTGGGGGATCGGATAGCTCAATGATCTCTCCATCAACACGTGCTCTTATAAAGCCATCGCGAGCAAGATCTGCAAAGAGCTGTCTATACTCACCCTTACGTCCTCTTACCACCGGCGAGAGGATCATATATTTAGCGCCCTCTGGCAAAGCCATAATGGTATCGGTGATCTCAGTTACGGTCTGAGCCTTCAATACTGTGCCATGCTCAGGGCAACGCGCCTCACCTACACGCGCCCACATTAGACGCAGATAATCGTAGATCTCAGTTATGGTGCCTACGGTTGAACGGGGATTGTGTGAGGTTGATTTTTGCTCAATTGAAATTGCTGGCGATAATCCATCAATAGAATCAACATCAGGCTTGTCAGACATCTGCAAAAACTGTCTGGCATAGGAGGATAAGGACTCAACGTAACGACGCTGTCCCTCAGCATAGAGCGTATCAAACGCCAAGGATGACTTACCAGAGCCACTTAAGCCTGTGATCACCACAAGCTTATTACGTGGCAATTCCACATTGATGTTTTTAAGATTATGCGTTCTCGCAC
>CAVHVI010000050.1:0-12326 GCA_963639245.1 Bacteroidaceae bacterium | reverse complement strand
AAAGAGGGGAGGTAACTCCCCTCGATGAAATCACCTTATTTAAATTAAACCCAAAGCCTGAGGTACAGCCAGTGATAGAGCTGGGATATAGGTCAAGGCTAAGAGAATTAAGAAAAGCACAATGAAGTAAGGAACAAGCTTACGTGAAACCTCCTCAATCGACATCTTGGTGATAGAGCAACCAACAAATAGTACGGAGCCTACCGGAGGAGTCATGGAGCCTATGCACATGTTGAAGATGAGCACTACGCCAAACTGCACCGGATCCATGCCAAGAGAGGTAGCAATTGGCAAGAAGATCGGGGTGAAGATCAAAATTGCTGGAGTAATGTCCATGAACAAGCCAATAGCCAACAAGATGATGTTGATGAGGAATAGGATCACATATTTGTTATCGCTGATGGAGACGATACCACGAGCAATGGCATCTGGAACTCCTGAATAGGCCATAACCCATGACATAGCAGAGGATGCAGAGATTAGGAACAAAATGATGCCAGAGGTGATAGCGCTTGATACGAGTACCTTCTGGAAGGACTTCCAGGTAATGGAGCGGTAGAAGATAGATAGTAGCAAGCAGTAGAGCACGCAGACACCAGCACCCTCAGTTGCAGTGAAGACACCACAGACGATACCACCGATGACGATGATGATCAGGGCAAAGCTTGGGAGTGCATCTAAGGTGACTTTAAGTGCGGTGGCAAAGGGGACAGCACCAGTTGTTGGATACTTATGCTTCTTTGCATACCAGAAGGCTACACCCATCACACCAAGACCCATCAAAATGCCAGGGATATAACCTGCCATGAAGAGGGCGGAAATGGATACACCACCAACCACAGTTGAATATACGATGAAGGCTGAGGTAGGAGGGATCAAAAGGCCAGTAGGGGCAGAGGCAATGTTAACGGCAGTTGCAAAGGACATGTCGTACTTCTCTTCCTTTTGAATAGGAGAGATAGTGCCACCCATGGCAGATGCAGCAGCTACGGCAGAGCCTGCAAGTGATCCAAAGAGCATGTTGCCAAGGACATTGGTCTGAGCAAGGGATCCTGGAATGAAGCCGCAGAAGAGCTTAGCAAAGTTGATCATGCGACGTGCAATACCGCCGTTGTTCATGATGTTGCCTGCGAGGATGAAGAGCGGGACTGCGAGCAAGGAGAAGCTTTCCACACCAGAGTTCATCTTCTGCATGGTAATGAAGGTGATCTGATCCCAGCTTAAGCTTGAGAGGCCGGTGATTACAGATGAGATGACAATAGCAACGCTAATAGGCACTGAGAGTGCGAGCAGGATCATAAAGACTGCAAATAGCATGACAGTAATTAATGCAATAGACATTATTCGTTACCTCCTTCAACAGCAATACCGGTGAAGTCTTCATAGAGGTTGATGAGCTGAGCAAAGATGATAAAAACGCCGGAGATAGGAGCCACTGCGTAAACTAAGGAGCGGGGAATGCCTAAGAGGGCGGAGTATTCCATCTGTGCAGAGAGTGCAAGCTTAGTACCACCGATCACGATGATTGAGACTGCAAATACCAAGATCAAGGTGTCAACGAAGATCTTGATTAAGCGCTGAGTGCGCGGATCGGTCTTATCACGCAAGAAGGTCAGAGCCATATGCTCGCGTGAGGAGAAGGCGTAGGCAGCACCAAAGAAGCCAGTCCAAATTAAGAAATCACGCACGAGCTCCTCGGTAAAGGATGCAGGATTGTTTAAGCAATAGCGGGTGAATACCTGCCATAAAACCAAGAAGGTCATAATGCTTAGGAGCACGGTGCAAACACGTGAGAGTAGGTAGGTCATGACCTTTCTCACCTTAACCATAGATTCGTACATCTTATTCCTCTCTTATCTCTTTGATGAGATCAAGTAATTTGCCAACACCAGAGTATTCGGCGCGATAGCTTTCGATCATCGGAGCGGTAGCCTTACGGAAGGCTTCCTTATCAACATCAGTTACGAAGGTAACGCCCATTTTCTCAGTTGCCTCCTTGATGGCATCGGCAACTGACTTATCCCACTCGACGGCATGAGCCTTAGTAGAATTACGGGCAGCCTCAACTAGGATGTCCTGATCCTCTTTAGTTAAGGAATCCCAGATCTTTGAGGAAATGATCATCGCATCAGGGATCATGGCGTGCTGATCTTGGGAGTAGACTTTGCAGATCTCACCATGCTTACCTAGGGTTAAGGCAGTCTCGTTATTTTCAGTACCATCGATCACACCAGTTTGCAGTGAGGTGTAGACGTCACCATAGGACATAGCAACAGGGGTGCCTCCCATCAAGCGGATCATCTCGGTTTGAGATTTCATATCCATGACACGGATCTTTTGGCCATCAAGATCTGCAGGAGTACGGATGGGCTTTTTAGGGGTATAGAAAGAGCGGGAGCCTGAGGTGTAGTAGGTTAGAACGACAAAGCCGTTATCGTGAGTAGACTTAAAGAAGTCATACATCTTGTCACTGTTCATAACCTTATAAAAGTCTTCAGTGCTCTCGAAAACATAGGGCAGACCAAAGGCATGGAACGCATCGTTATAGGTGGCAAGCATAGGAGATGAAACCTTAGTCATGCCGATCACGCCGGCCATAACCTGCTCCATCTGCTCGTTTTCTGAGCCTAGCTGACCATTGGCAAAGATCTTCAACTTGATGCGCCCGTTGGTTTTTGCAGTAACCTCATCACCAAATTGCTTCATGGCAATGTGGACGGTATGAGTTTCTGACAAAGAGTGTGCGAGGGTAAGCTCAAGTGGATGCTCTGCTGTAGCTTGAGCGCTTGATTGAGCGCTCTGTGGTCCACAGCCTGCAAGCATTATCCCTGCAGCGCAGACTAGACCTGCTAGTAGTTGTTTTTTCATGAAAAAACTCCTGTGTTTGTATTAAATCCGTTTGGGCCCTTCTTTTTTAGAAGAGCCCTGTTTATTTTTTTACATGCCAATCATGTCGAATGGTTCAAAGGAGACCGTGATGGTCTTGAAGAGATCCTCCTTAGGGATACGGATCTCTACGCACTTCTTAGTCTGGGAGTAACGCCAGCAGGCCTCAGGGCAGTTTTCAAACTTCTCGCGGTGGAGTAGGTTCACAATGGTCTTATCTCCAACCTTGACCCAGAAAGGGCACTTGCTCTTGTTGATAAGCTCGACATGCATGCTCTCAAGATCGGACTGATAATTGCCCTCACCCGTAAAGCTTAAGGTGCAGACCTTGCCAGTCTTAAGCTCAATCTTGGTGGTGCGGTACTCGCCCTTTTCGTAATTGAAGGTGACGCCGTCATCCTCAAATAAGGTGAACTGCGCATCCTTATCTACGGAAGTGATCACGTGTAAGGCGTGAACCTTCTCCTTTTGGAGGTTATGGAGCTTAGTGTCAGAGAGCACTAAGATCTGGCCTGCGCGCAGGAACATAGGAATGGAGGCTAAGTCTACGTCAAATTCGTAGGTGTCACCGCCTTCATAACGCTCGTAGCCATCTAAATCGTAGAACACCTCGTCCTTAGGGAAGTAGACCTCACGAGTGGTCTGACCTTTATAGAGGATGTTGGCAACTAAGAGGGCATCACCTAGCATGAAGTTATCCTGCTCGTCATAGCATGCAGGATCCTGTTGGAAGGCATAGAGCATAGGATTAAAGTAGGGCAGACCAGTTACATGGGCACGATACATCAAGGAGTAGAAGTAAGGTGATAGGGCATAACGCAAGGCTATGGCATCATGAATAAGATCCTTGGTACGACTGTACATCCATGGCTCGGTAACGGAGTTATCGATGTTTACTGAATGGATGGAGAAGCGTGGCTGGAAAATACCGTTTTGTACCCAGCGTACGAAGAGTTCCTCTTCAGGGGCAGGACCATAGAAGCCACCGATATCAGCACCTTGGTTGGCGACACCTGATAAAGACATACCCATGATGGTGCCTACGTTGTAGCGTAGGGTATCCCAGTGAGTTAAGTTGTCACCACACCAGGTTTGAGCATAGCGCTGAATACCAGCATGACCTGAACGGCACACAATGAAGGGACGCTCGTTGCCAAAATATTCCTTTAAGGCATCGACGGTGATGTGGCAGAAGATATTGGATTGGGCGGCTTTGATGGCGCCAACCTTAGCACCATAGCCTTCATAGCAGCAACGGCTATCCTTATTTACCAGCGAGTCATATTCGCAGTTATCATTCCAGACACTACGGCAGCCATAGGCAAAGAGATTGTCCTTTAACTGTTGCTTCCAATAATCGCGTCCTTTGGGATTGGTGAAGTCTGCAAAGTAACCCTTTCCACCCCACCAAGTACCAGTTGCAGGTTTATCCTCTTTTTCATCCTTGATGAAGATCTCATGCTCAAGCATGTCTTGCATCTTAGGATGAACCTTGAGAATGCCGGGTTTTACGTTAGGGGATACGAGCACACCGCGATCATTCATCTCCTTAAAGAATGCTGCAGGATCAGGGAAGCGCTCCTTGTTCCAGGTAAAGACGCAACGCTTGAGACCATCTTCGGTATCGGCAGTGCAGTAGCCTGATGAGAGCTGGAAGCCGTCAATTCCAAGATCCTCGTCACCGCAGTTATCGATAAACTGAGAAATAGATTTGTCGCAGTCCTTTTCAAGCTCGGAGTAGAACATGGAGGAGCCTAAATATCCTAAGGCGCCCTTAGGCAACATGGCACTCTTACCGGTAAGATCGGTGAAGCGCTGTACTACATCACAAACCTTAGGACCTGCAATGAAGAATAGATCTATATCGCCATTGTCGGTTCTAAAGGTGGAGCTACGATGCCAGTAGTTGCTCTTGCGACGGCCCATGTCGAAATCACACTCTGAGGTGGTGTGATAGAAGTAACCGCAGGCGCGCGTGGTTGAATGAGAGAGCTTGATATAGAAGGCAATGTGCTTATAAAGAGAATCAGTACGCTTGGGATCATAGCCCATAGCATCTGTGGGGAACAAAGCCATATATTGCTGGGCCTTGTTAAAATCGCCACCCTTTTCACCAAAGCCATAGAAGCCGTCATCTGCTTCAATTTCTGAGGTGTGCATGCGACGGTGATTGCTGTCCTCGCGCAAAGCAAGATCAACACAGTCACGGTGAAGTACATGACCTTCCTTATCGGAAATCTCAAGCTGATAGGGAGCTTTGGTAATCCTTACTACAAGCTTATTACCAGTAATGATAAAGCTGTTGTCATCTTCTGCAAGCTCAGAGGGGGCTACCTCAACACGGGTACGATAATCCTTTAAGAGCTCGTCAGCGCCATCCTCCCATGCAGTCATGCACAGAGAGTAGGAGCATTCATGAAAATCACCTTCAAATCCTGCACGGATCCTGATGATATCGTCAGTCATAAACCATAGGTGAATATCAACCTCGTTGGTTTTGACTACATAAAAGTTGTCCTGCTTTTGGCAAGCAGTTGCCGCGGTGATGATCCTCATTGGAAACCTCTTGTTTTAAATCTGAAAAAAAGTATAGGTTTTAGGGGATCAAAAATCTCTACAACTTTTGTTGTAAAATGTTAAAAAATCAACATATCTTGCGTTTGCATAATTATTGTTATCTAGGTCACAAAACTGAGAAACTAGTATCTTAGTCTGTCAGTAAAAGCTGTGGAGATAATTTAGATGATCGACCATGCAGCCCTTAATATAGATAGCGGCAAGGAGATAGCTGCTGAGTTTGTAAAGACGGTTAATGATAATACCTTAACCTGTCATTACCATGATTTCTATGAGCTTTTTTATTTGCATAAGGGTGAGCGCTTTGTCACTATAAACTCAAGCACTTTCCTTTTAAAAGAGCACGATTTTATTATCATGCCTCCTTACTCCATGCATAGCTCCTGCTCGCAGGATAACGTTACTTTCGGGCGCACGGTGGTCTATTTTAGACGAGAGGTAGTGCCTCCGGAAATTGCTGAGCTCATCTGCAATAATGAGCAGCCATGGTCGATAACAGATGATGAAAAAAGAGCCGAGCATGAGGCTTTGGTTTTAGCAATGTCCGCCGAAAGTGAAAATAATTTGCAATTTTCAGATCTGCTCATGGAAAGCCAGTTGCGACAGTTGTTAATATCCTCATTGCGTTATCACGATGACAATCCTAAGGTAGTGTATGAGCCTAAGCTTGCGGCCGTAGTGCGTTTTATACAGGAGAATTATGGCCAAAAGCTTGATCTACAACTTCTTGCAGATAAGTTTTATGTAAGTAAGTTTTATCTTTGCCGTATTTTCAAACGCTTTACTAACAGCTCGGTAGTTGAGTACATCAACAAGACGCGCATTTTGCATGCTAAGCGTTTGTTTGCTGAGTCAGATCTGTCCATAACTGATATTGCCGAGGCGGTGGGTTTTGCCTCCTTAACCCATTTTGAGCGTACCTATTTAAAAATCACCGGAGAGACACCTAAGAAAACTAGCATGAAGGTTAGACAATTTAGATCTCAGGGTGCTAAAGTACGTGATACAACTTTAGAAATTAGCAACAATTAGGAAGAAAAAATGGCTGAGATTAAGGTTATTGCAACAAACAATGCTCCTGCTGCTATAGGTCCCTATGTTCAGGGAAAGATTGTCAACAACATGCTATTTGCATCAGGCCAGATCCCCTTGGTTCCTGCAACTGGTGCCATGGTTGAAGGTGGCATTAAGGAGCAGGCTTATCAGGCTCTGTCAAATGTTAAGGCTTTGGTTGAAGCTGCTGGCACCGATCTTGAGCATGTAGTCAAGACCACCTGCTTTTTAAAGGATATTGCTGATTTTGCAGCTTTCAATGAGGTTTATGCCGAGTTTTTCTCTAAGAATGCTCCTGCCCGCTCCTGTGTAGGTGGTATTGATCTGCCTAAGGGCGCTTTGTGCGAAATTGAAGTTATTGCAGCTTTATAACTTAAGCTTTAAAAGGAGAGGATGAGGTTCTCTCCTTTTTTGTGTTCGTTACTTACAGGAGTTCACATTTAGGCAATGAAGTATTTTGTTGTTATTAGAACTGCTCCTAAAAATTTAGAGCTACATACCTATATCAAGGATACTCTTGAGGCGTTACTTGATCTTGGTTCTGAAATTGCGGCTGTATTTTTTACTGAGCAGGGTGCAAGCATTGCATCAAAGAATTTTGAGCAAAATTCAGTTGAGGCGCAAATTCAAAGAGCTTATTTATCTTTAAAGGATAGAGGCGTGGAGCTTTTGTGCTGTGGTGGAGCCTTTCGTGGACTAGGCTTGCGCAATGAGGATATTCAAGAGGGCATTGCTCTTGCTGGAAATTTAGAGCTATCGCAGCTTTTTGCTCAATATCAGGCTTTGGAGTTTTGATGAAAATTATTGTTTTGGCATCAGATCCCTATACCTCTCAAAGCTATGAGCAGGGAATAGAGGTTGCTTTGAATTTAAAAGAGGCTGGAATTGAGGTGCAGGTAGCCTTGGCTTCAGATTTTTATCGTGCCTATGAGGGGATGAAAGAGGATTCTGTAATTCTAAAAAAACTCGATCAGCTTGATTTATTTGGTATTAGCGTGGTTCCTGGTTTTTGCGATTGCAGTATTTTTGATGAAGATGGAGTGATGAGCTTCTAATGTTGCACATAATAATGAGTAAAAAGGGCTGTGATGATTGCTGTGACACCTTTGGCCATGATGTCGCAATTATTGGTCGCACTGCCTATGAAGAGCAATTTGGTCCTATGGATGAGCTAGATGAGGATGAAATTCACTTTTCAACTATTTATCCTACAGGCAAGCTTACTCCTCAGAAATTGGCCGAATTAATCGAGAAAAATAAAGGTCTGACTATTACTTGGTACTGAAAAATCTAAGAAATTCCCACCTAAAAAGTCCATTCTTAAAAAAAAGCGCTTTTTTTTGCGCTTTTATGTATTTTTTGCTTGTACTTGTAATAAAATATATCGCCCCTTATTTGGGGAAATAGTAAAGTCTGCCCGCAGGTGCGGGCTAACAGGAGATTTTATTTAGATGTCTACTATTAACCAGTTGGTGCGTAAGCCCCGCGTGAAGGTAGTGTCAAAGAACAAGGTTCCCGCCTTGGACGCTTGCCCTCAGAAGCGTGGTGTTTGCACCCGTGTTTACACCACCACCCCTAAGAAGCCGAACTCCGCTATGCGTAAGGTTTGCCGTGTTCGTTTAACCAACGGCTTCGAAGTTACCTCTTACATCGGCGGCGAAGGCCATAACCTCCAGGAGCACTCCGTGGTTATGATCCGTGGCGGCCGTGTCAAGGATTTGCCTGGTGTTCGTTATCACACCATTCGTGGTCAGTTAGACTGCGCCGGCGTGAAAGATCGTAAGCAGTCTCGCTCTAAGTATGGTGCTAAGAAGCCTAAGGCTTAAGCATTATTCTCCCGAGTAAGGCCAAACAATAATTAATTATTCAGGTTTAGTTTTGGAAAACCCTGAAACAAGAGGATTTTAGAATGCCTAGACGTCGTGTTGTAGCTCAGCGTAAGATTCTTCCGGATCCTAGATTCGGTTCTGAGCTCTTAGCAAAGTTCATTAACGTCGTAATGATGGACGGCAAGAAGTCAATCGCCGAAGCCATTGTTTACGGTGCTTTAGACACCATTTCCCAGAAGAGCGGCAAGGATCAACTCGCCCTGTTCGAGGAAGCCCTTGATCATATCCGCCCTGATGTGGAAGTTAAATCCCGCCGTGTTGGCGGTGCCAACTACCAGGTTCCGGTTGAAGTTCGTCCTGCCCGCGGCAATGCTCTTGCTATGCGTTGGTTAGTAGACGCTGCCCGTTCCCGTCACGAGAAGTCCATGGCTGCTCGCCTTGCAGGTGAGATGCAGGACGCCGTTGAGAACAAGGGCTCTGCCGTGAAGAAGCGTGAAGACGTTCATCGTATGGCCGAGGCTAACAAGGCCTTCAGCCACTTCCGCTGGTAATTTTGGAGTATTAATACTATGGCACGCGAAACCCCGCTTAAGTATTATCGTAACATCGGTATTTCTGCTCACATTGACGCTGGTAAGACCACTACTACCGAGCGTATTTTGTTCTACACCGGTAAGTCTCACAAGATTGGTGAGGTTCACGACGGTGCTGCTACCATGGACTGGATGGTTCAGGAGCAGGAACGTGGTATTACCATTACCTCAGCTGCTACCACCTGCTTCTGGCATGGTATGGAACAGCAGTGGAATAACCCATATCGTTTCAACATCATCGACACCCCGGGCCACGTAGACTTCACCGTTGAGGTGGAGCGTTCTATGCGTGTTCTCGACGGTGCAGTGATGGTCTACTGCGCAGTAGGCGGCGTTCAGCCTCAGTCTGAGACCGTTTGGCGTCAGGCTAACAAGTACCACGTACCTCGTATTGCTTTCGTCAATAAGATGGACCGTACTGGTGCTAACTTCCTCCGCGTTGTAGAGCAGATCGAGTCCCGTTTGAAGGGCATCCCTGTTCCTGTCTGCTTACCTATTGGTAAAGAAGATACCTTCGAGGGTGTTGTTGACCTCCTCAAGATGAAGGCTATTGACTGGGACGATGCTTCTCAGGGCGTTAAGTTTGAGTACGTTGATATCCCTGCTGATATGCAGGAGTTAGTTGACGAGTGGCGTGGCAAGTTAGTTGATGCTGCCGCTGAAGCTAACGATCAGCTCATGGAAAAATATCTCGAGAATGGCGACCTCTCTGAGGAAGAAATTCTTGCAGGTTTACGTGAGCGTACTCTCCGTAACGAGATCATCCCTGTTACTTGCGGCTCTGCCTTCAAGAACAAGGGCGTTCAGTTCATGTTGGACTGCGTTGTTCACTTCCTACCTTCTCCTGTGGATATTCCTCCTGTTGATGGTAAGGATTTAGCTGGCAACGAAATCACCCGTAAGGCTGATGACAAGGAGCCTTTTGCAGCTTTAGCATTTAAGCTTGCAACCGATCCTTTCGTTGGTAACTTGACCTTCTTACGTTGCTATTCAGGCACCGTTTCTGCAGGTGATACCGTGTTGAACTCTGACCGTCAGAAGCGCGAGCGCTTTGGTCGTATCGTTCAGATGCACGCTAACCACCGTCAGGAAATCAAAGAGTTCGGTACTGGCGACATCGTTGCTACTATCGGCCTCAAAGAGACCACCACTGGTGATACCCTCTGCGATCCTGAAAAGCCTATCATCCTCGAGTCCATGGTCTTCCCTGATCCAGTTATTTCCGTAGCTGTTGAACCTAAGACCAAGGCTGACCAAGAGAAGATGTCAATCGCCTTGAACCGTTTGGCTCAGGAAGATCCTTCATTCCGCGTCCGTACCGACGAGGAATCAGGCCAGACCATCATCTCTGGTATGGGTGAGTTGCACTTGGACATCATCGTCGACCGTATGCGTCGTGAGTTCAACGTTGAGTGCAACGTTGGTAAGCCTCAGGTTGCTTACCGTGAGACCATTAAAGCTTCCGTTGAACAGGAAGGTAAGTTTGTTCGTCAGTCCGGCGGCCGTGGTCAGTATGGTCACTGCTGGCTTAAGCTTGAGCCTAATGAGGCTGGCAAGGGCTACGAGTTCACCAATGCCATCGTCGGTGGTGTCATTCCTAAGGAATACATCCCTTCAATCGACAAGGGCATTCAAGAGCAGATGGAAAACGGCGTTTTGGCTGGCTTCCCTGTGGTGGACGTTAAGGCTACCGTGTTCGACGGTTCCTTCCACGAAGTCGACTCCTCTGAAATGGCATTTAAGATCGCTGCATCTATGGCATTCAAGGCTGGCTTCATGAAGGCTACCCCGATCCTCCTCGAGCCTTTGATGAAGGTTGAGGTTGATACTCCTGAGGATTACATGGGCGATGTTATCGGCGACTTGAACCGTCGTCGTGCTATCGTCGAAGGCATGGAAGACGGCCCTATGGGTAAGATCGTCAAGGCCATGGTTCCTCTCGGAGAAATGTTCGGCTACGCAACTGATCTGCGTTCACAGACTCAGGGCCGCGCCAGCTATGTAATGGAGTTCGGTCGTTATGCTGAAGCTCCTAAGAACATCGCTGAGGCTGTTATCAGTGAGCGTCAGGCCAAGCACAAGGCCGACTAATATCGGTAAACAATAAATTGGGGGAGCTCCAAGCTCCCCTATGTGAAAATTAAAGGAAACTTTAAAAATGGCAAAAGAAAAGTTCGTACGTGACCGCGTTCACGTAAACGTAGGCACCATTGGTCACGTTGACCACGGCAAGACCACCCTCACCGCTGCATTGACCACCGTTCTTTCCCAGTTCGGCGGCACTGCCATGAAGTTCGACCAGATCGACAACGCTCCTGAGGAGAAGGCACGTGGTATTACCATTAACACCTCTCACGTAGAATATGACACTGAGAAGCGTCACTATGCACACGTTGACTGCCCGGGCCACGCTGACTATGTGAAGAACATGATCACCGGCGCAGCTCAGATGGACGGTGCAATCCTCGTAGTAGCTGCAACTGATGGTCCTATGCCTCAGACCCGTGAGCACATCTTGCTTGCTCGTCAGGTTGGTGTTCCTTACATCCTCGTATTCTTGAACAAGTGCGACATGGTCGACGACGACGAGCTCTTAGAGTTGGTTGAGATGGACGTCCGTGAGTTGCTCTCTCAGTATCAGTATCCTGGTGATGACACTCCTGTTATCCGTGGCTCTGCATTAGGCGCATTGAAGGGCGAAGAGAAGTGGACCAATTCCGTTCTCGAGCTTGCTAAGGCTATGGACGAGTACATCCCTGATCCTAAGCGTGATATTGATGATCCTTTCCTCCTCCCTATCGAAGACATCTTCTCAATCTCTGGCCGTGGTACTGTAGTAACTGGTCGTGTTGAGCGTGGTATTGTTAACGTAGGCGACGAAGTTGAAATCGTTGGTATCCGTCCTACCACCAAGACCACCGTTACCGGTGTTGAAATGTTCCGTAAGCAGCTTGATCAGGGTCAGGCAGGTGACAACGTTGGCGTATTGCTCCGTGGCACCAAGCGTGACGAAGTTGAGCGTGGACAGGTATTGGCAGCTCCTGGCACCATTACCCCTCACACCAAGTTCACCGGTCAGGTATACGTATTAGGCAAGGACGAAGGCGGCCGTCACACTCCTTTCTTCAAGGGCTACCGTCCTCAGTTCTTCTTCCGTACCACTGATATTACCGGCACCATCGACCTCAAAGAAGGCGTTGAGATGGTAATGCCTGGTGATAACTGCGACATGATCGTAACCTTGATCCACCCTGTAGCAATGGCACAAGGCGAGCGCTTCGCAATTCGTGAAGGCGGCCGTACCGTTGGCGCTGGTGTTGTCGGCGATATCGTTGAATAATCCTTAGGGAAAATTCAGAAAATCCTGCCTTAGGGCAGGATTTTTTTT
>CAVHVI010000049.1:0-12378 GCA_963639245.1 Bacteroidaceae bacterium | reverse complement strand
TCATGAATGTAGCTAAGGATACTACCTTTCCAGGTCTTCCTCCTGATGATGCCGATGATGGCATGGCCGCAGCAAAAATTATGACTGCCAAGCATGCCCATGAAGTACCAAAGATCCTGCATGAGTTTCGTGAGCGTTGCATCAAGCCACATAATGCCTTAACCGTAGGTGAGGCCTTTGGTCTAAATGAGCAAATTTTGCCTGCTATCTATGGTGAAGACGGCATTTTCTCAAGCGTCTTTGACTTTACCGCCCGCGAGATCTTTGACAAGCTACCAGGCTATTATGCTTACTATAAGGGCACGGTAAAAATCTATAGGGACAACAATTTTAAGGGCCAGCTTGATGCCCAACGCACCGGTATGGCATCTCCCATCCTAGAAAATCACGATGAGCCTCGTGCAGTAAGCTTCTATCTGCCGCCATCTTTACAAAATAGCAAGGGGGCTAAGGCCTTAGCTACAGCCTTTATCTTTTTGCGCGGATTGCCCTTTATCTATCAGGGCCAAGAGATAGGCATGACCAATACCGACTTTAAATCACTAGAGGAATTTAAAGATCTAGTATCACATCAGGAATATAATGAGGCTAAAAGGCACGGCTTTAGCGATGAGGAGGCTCTCCAAATTATTGCCCTTCAGGCCCGCGACAATGCCAGAACACCTATGCTTTGGGATGATAGTGATAATGCAGGCTTTAGCACGACTACACCTTGGATGCGTATGCATCAGGATTTTAAAAGCTTAAATGTTGCGGCGCAAAAAAACGATCCTAATTCCCCTCTTTCCTGCTATAAAGAACTCATCAAGCTTCGAAAAAGCCCTGAGTTTCAAAAGCTTTTCACCTATGGCGTATTTATTCCCATTTTAAGCGATGATGATGGCTTTATTGCCTATAACCGACGGGGCAAGCAAGGGACGATCACTGTCTATGCAAATCTTGCAGAGCATGAGCTTGAAGCTCCAGTTAACGGCGAGATCATCTTTAAGACAGGTGATATTACTTTAGAAAACAAAAGCGCACGCATGGGATCTGGTAGCGCATTGTTGTTCTTTAACAAAAATATTACGCTCTAAGTACTTTAAAAATGAGGTCTTGAGTAAAAGCAAGGCCTCATAAAATTACCGTTTAAGCACCTTTAAAATAGTATTGCAAAGCGAGGATACTGAGATGGGCTTTGCTATATGCTCATCCATACCAACCTCTAGAGCCTTCTTTCTATCCTCCTCAAAGGCATTGGCAGTCATCGCGATGATGGGGATCTTAGCAAGCTCCTTATCACGCAAAAAACGGATCTCCTTAGTAGCTCTATAACCATCCATGATCGGCATCTGCACATCCATCAGCACTACATCATAATCGCCGATCTTAGAGTCCATCACCTTGTGCACGGCCTCAAGACCATTGACCGCGCAATCTATGCTACAACCAAGATCGCTTAAGATAGCCTCAGCAATTTCGCGATTTAGCTCGTTATCCTCAACTAATAAAACCTTAAGCCCCTCTAGGCTTTGCTCCTCAGTCTCATTGGCACTTGATACTACCTCAACATTGGCTATTGCTAGATCCATAGTTAAGGTGAAGGTGGTACCACAACCAAGCTTGCTCTTACACTCAAGCTTAGCACCCATCTTATCTGCAAGGGATTTAGAAATTGATAGCCCTAGCCCCGTGCCCTGAATTTTTGCCGTAAGCGGATTTCTCTCACGCTCAAAGATAGAATACATATGAGTTTGGAAGTCATCACTCATTCCTATACCGGTATCCGAAACCTTTATTTCAATGGTCGCGAAGCCTGCTTTCTTACAAGGCCTCTCTGCTACCTGATAGGTGATCTTTCCCCCCTTTTGCGTAAACTTAATGGCGTTACCCAAAAGATTAGTGATGATCTGTCCAATACGCTGTCCATCGCCCTGCAAAAATGGCGTACGCGTCTCATCGATAAGCACAAACTCAATGCCTCTTTTCTCGGCCATGCTACTAAACATGAGAGCTAAAGTTGAGATATGCTCCTTAACATCTATGGTTTCATCGTTTAATAAGATCTTACCACTTTGAATACGGGACATATCTAGGATGTCATTAATAACTCCCAATAGCTGCTTACCGGCCAAGGCTGATTTTTCTAAGGCATTTAAAGCCACCGGATCGGTGATATTCTTACGGGCGATCTCATTAAAGCCTAATACAGCATTTAATGGAGTACGGATCTCATGGGAGATATTAAAGAGGAAATTTGTCTTAGACTTATTGGCGATCTCTGCCTTATTTAAAGCATCCTGCAAGAGCTTTTTATCTTTTTCCTGCTGCTCGATATAGGAGCTAATATCCGTGATCGAACCTTGATAGAAGATATTATCTCCAACCGTCACCATGGTAGTAGCATCGGTCACCCAAATATAGCCAGACTTAGCTCTCATCCTATAGATTTCATGGGCATCGCGCTTGATATTAGCCTTTTGCTTAATCCTCTCCACATAGTCATTGGTTAGATTGCGATCATCTGGATGGAGCATATTGATAAATTTGTTGTCAAACTCTGTTTTAAGCTCCTCTCTCGTCCAGCCAAAGATCTCTAAAAATTTATCCGATACATATAAAAAAGGATAGCCCTCAGCATTGGCACAGCGATGATAACCACCAGGCATATTCTCTAAAGTGGATTCATTCAATAACCTTTGCTTTTCAAGCTCATTTTGTCTTTCAACAAAATCAGTCATATCGCTACACATGGAAATGATCGCCAAGCGACCATCATCTGCGCGAATAACACGGCCCCTATCTACCGTCCAAAACCAAGATCCATCCTTTCTTGGCATGCGATAGACGGTTTTATAGGTCTGACCTTCATAAAAGCTTGAGCCTAGATCCCTTATGACATTGGCCATATCATCAGGATGAATGGTATTGGCAACCTTACCGTCAATGGCCTCATTAAACTCCTCGGTGCTGTTAAAGCCCAAAAGAGAGAGCATTTGATCGTTTACAAAAAATAAGGGAAAGCCTTCCTCACAGTAGCCACCGATCATGCCGGCTTTTTCGTCACTGTTTTCAAGAAATTCTTTAATTAGCAGGTTCTTTTTGTCGTTTGAGAGCTTATTGATGAGATCCATCTGAATCTACATAGTCCTTACTAGCTTCTATAAAATACAGCTAGCCTTAAGGTTAAGGCTATATGTGCTAAGAAGATTTTAGCAATAAGCTCTTGTTTTAGATAGGTAAGTGGATTTTATCTATAAATTGCATCATCTCTTAACAAGAGCTATTAAGCAAATTAAGCCAGATTACTCTTAATTTTAATAAGGTTGTCAGTAATAAAATCCTCAACCCTAGTATCAGTAATGATCCCTGATACGGCCATATACGCACGCTTGATCGCATGGTAGCCCTGACGCTCAGGCTGCTGACAGATGACAAACTTAAACACTCCGGCGCGCACTAGCTCTTTAGTTGAATAGACATCATCAAAGGCGGTGGCAATGATATCTTTGCGACCTGATGCAATTAAGGCAGCACCTGTTCCCTGCACACCGGCTGCAGAAACATAGACACAGTTAATAGAGGGATCTGCATTTAAGCTTTCGGTAGTTAGCTGCTGCGCGATAATATCGGAGTCATTAGATTCAACCACTCTTACTATCTTATAATCAACGCCTAACAAAGAGAGCTCATCCTTTAGCGCCTCAATACGCTGATTATGGCCATACATCAAATGGGAGCCGGTTACAATTAAGATATTAAGTTTTTGTGGATGTTCCATTAAAGAGAGCATGCCTGCTGAGGTGCGACCTGCTTTGGCATAATCACAGCCTACATAGCAAAGCCTTTGTGAGTCTAAGATATCTGAGTTTAGCGTCACCACCACGATGTGATTATTGACACATTCGTTGATCTTATCCCGAAGAGGCTTAGTATTCATGCTAGCAATACAAAGTCCATTGCAACCTTGGGATATGAGATCATCTATAGCCTTAAGATGCTCCTCCTCCTCATAGCCTTGGAGCTTTTTTATCACCACATCAACGCCCATATCAGTATATTCAGACTGAGCCTGCGCAATACCATCTAGCACGGAGTCAAAAAAGATATTGCCAATTGATGGCACCAAGACGCCAATCTTACAGCGGGTTTTAAAGGAGGCTAAGGCACGACCTGCTCTATTGGGTACATATCCAAGCTCACGGGCTAAGGCCTTAACTCTTAGTGCGACCTCAGGCTTTACCGCTCCACGACCGTGAAGCACGCGATCAACAGTTCCTCGGGAAACCCCGGCAGCTTCGGCTAAAGACTTAACGGTGACACTCATATCAAACCCTTAGTTCATGATCTAGAAACAATGCTCCAAATTTTAGCTAAATCAGCACCTTTTTAAAAACTCTAATAAAAGTCCTTAAAAAGATCCTGAATGCAGGAGGCCTAAGCCTCCTGCTTATTACAGATGAAAATTAAGCGAAAGGATTCTCATCCTTATAGAGCACGCCAGCTGGCTGGTTGTAAGCGATGTCCTCAATGCCTAAGAGTGACAATACTGAGTACAAGGCCTTACCAACGTGAGCAAAGGCGACAGCGCCGTGGTGAGGATAACGCTTGGAAATGAGCACGTGACGATAGAAGCGGCCCATCTCATTGATAGCGAAAATACCAGTACCACCGAAGGAGCAGGTGCCAACAGGTAGAACCTCACCTTCTGCAACATAAGCCTGAAGCTTAGTATCAGGAGTAGTCTGCAGACGGAAGAAAGTGATAGGACCATCAACGAGATCGCCCTCTAAAGTACCACGAGTGAAATCAGGCTCAGATCCAACGGGCTCTAAGAGGCGGTGCTGAATGATCTGATAGTTGATCTTACCCAATCTCTGACCTGCATCTTCCTTCTTAGCCAGCTTGCAGAAAGGAGTGTTGCCACAGTGGAAGCCCATGAAGGTATCGGTAAGCTTGTACTGAGGGAACTTAGGCTTGATGTTCTCTTCATATAGATCAGCAGGAACTGAGTTATTGATATCAAGCAAAGTTACGGCATCCTCTGTTACACAAGCACCGATATACTCAGATAGTGCACCAAAGATATCAACCTCACAGGCAACAGGGATGCCACGAGAGGTTAGACGGGAGTTCACATAGCAAGGCTCAAAGCCAAACTCTGAGGGGAATGCAGGCCAGCACTTATCGGCAAAGCAAACATATTTACGTGCACCCTTGTGAGCCTCTGCCCAATCAAGCAAGGTGATCTCAAACTGAGCCATACGATTTAAGAGATCAGGATAGGTGTTACCAGCGCCTAATTCCTTAGCCATATCAGCAGCTACCTCAGCGATACGGCTATCGCCTGCGTGAGCACGATAAGCAACCAAGAGATCAAGCTCGGAGTTTTCCTCGATTTCAACGCCTAAATCATAGAGCCCCTTGATAGGTGCGTTGCAAGCAAAGAAGTCCTGGGGACGAGGTCCGAAGGTGATGATCTTAAGAGATGATAGACCAATTAAGGTACGAGCAACAGGTAAGAAATCCTTAACCATCACTGCGATATCCTCGGCAGTGCCAACAGGATACTCAGGGATGTAGGCCTTGATCTTACGCAAGCCTAAATTATAGGAAGCGTTTAACATACCGCAGTATGCATCACCACGACCATCGATTAGGTTCTTGCCAGTCTCCTCAGCAGCAGCTACGAACATGCAAGGGCCATCAAATTTCTGAGCGATGATGGTCTCAGGAGTTTCAGGACCGAAGTTACCTAAGAAAACAACTAAAGCATTGCAGCCTGCAGCCTTAGCCTCTGCTACAGCCTTTAGCGCATCGTTTTCATTCTCAACTGCAACTAAGATCTCTTCAATATCGATCCCAGTATTTTTGCAGGCTTTTACGATATTAGCACGACGAGTCTCTGATAGAGAGCGAATAAAGCAGTCGCGTGATACAGCGATAATGCCTAATTTCACCTCAGGGATATTCTCAAATTGCATGTTAAATCTCCTTTTTTAATTTTTTAATTCTAGATCTCAAGGTTATCGCCTAAGACTACACCTTGGGTTAAGTGAGCCTTAGCCTCGGATGAATCCTTGTGAGCATATAACCATTTATTGTTGTTAGTTAGGCAACCATCCTCACCATTAACTCCTGTCTTTACAGGACGATCGGTATTAGTACCACGAGGGAGAATGCAGCACATTCTAAAGTAATCCTCACCTTCAGCGGTGCATGGGCAATAATGAAGAGTGGTCTCATAGAACATTACTGCCTGGCCTGCTAATACCTTGAAGATCTCAACTTCCTGAGAGTCGATGATGCCATCATGAAGTGCAGTCATGGGAGCTACCATGAGGTACATATCTTTCTCGGCAACATTAATCTCAGATGAGCGATGATACTCTAAGCAGTTAAGCTTTTTGTTATTTCCAGAGCAATAGCCCATTTCAATTGGCAAACCACCATAGCAGGTATCTTGAATAAACTCTAAGAGATCAGCCTCCTCAAGCAAAGGCTCAGATGCTACATAAGCAGTGCCACTTGCAGGAAGCGGAGTCTTCTTTAAAAGCTTGATGATACGCTCATTATCTAAGGTATTGATAACCTTACCATAGCGCTCAAACTCAACAGAGCTTACCAAAGGATAACCATTGCTCTCACCAGATAACTCCTTGCGAAGACGAGCTAGGCGATTGAAAGCTGGACGCATCGCTGGATATAGGCTTTGATACAAGCCATAGATGGCATCATAGCGCTTAACTTCAACAGGATTTGGAGTTGACTTCTTAGCACCTGCTCGTACACAGATCTTGCAGCCCTCAACTACAGATGGGAATACGCCTGCAGCCACGCCTGCCAAAATAGCAGCACCAAGGGCTGGACCTTCCTTTGATTCCATAGTCTGCACATTAACCTGCATCACATCAGAGAGCATCTGACGCCAAAGTGAGGAGGAGGCACCACCACCACAAGCAGTTAGAGTATCAGGAGCTACATCCATCTCCTTTAACACATGCAAGCAATGACGCTGGGAGAATGTTACACCTTCAAGCACAGCACGAGTCATATGGGCACGAGTGTGACGGGCGGATAAGCCAAAGAAGACACCGCGAGCATCAGGATCAAGCACCGGACTACGCTCACCCATTAAATAAGGTAAGTAAATTAAGCCATCAGCACCAGAGGGGATAAGAGATGCCTTCTCAGTCATTAAGTTATAGACATCACGCCCCTCTTTTGCCTCACTCTCCTTTTCAAAGGAGAAGAGCTCATCGCGGATCCATCTAAAGGAAAGACCTGCAGCTAAGGTACAGGACATAGCAGTCCAGGCATTAGGGACAGCGGCACAGAAGGTGTGAACTCTTCCTAAGGGATCGATTGCTGGATGAGAGGTGTGAGCAAAGACTACACCAGAAGTACCCAAGGTTACGAAGGCTTGGCCATCAGAGCAAACTCCAGTACCAATAGCAGCTGCGGCATTATCACCTGCACCACCTGCAACTACCATGCCTTCCTTAAGACCAGTCTTTTGAGCTGCTTCTGCAGTTATTACACCAGCCTTTGCACCAGACTCGATTAAATCAGGAAGCAGAGCCTTATCGATGGAGAGCTTTGCTAAAATCTCATCAGACCACTCACGCTTGGTCATATCCAAAAGATTAGTACCGGAGGCATCGGAGATCTCCATATGGAGCTCACCTGTTAAGCGGAAGCGTACATAATCCTTAGGCAATAAAATGTGGGCACATTTTTCATAAAGCTCAGGCTCATTTTCACGCACCCAGAGGATCTTAGGGGCGGTAAAGCCAACTAGGGCAGGATTGGCATTGATCTCAATTAAACGCTTAGCGCCAACTAAAGAGGTAATTTCCTCGCACTGCTTGGAGGTTCTAGCATCACACCACAAAATGGCATTGCGTAGTACCTTGCCATCCTTATCAAGCATTACCAAGCCATGCATCTGACCTGAAATGCCGAGGCCTACGATATCCTCATTATTAACATTAGATTTCTTAATAACCTCAGAGGCAGTATCAATTGCGGCCTGATACCAAGCTTCAGGATCCTGCTCTGCCCAGCCATTTTGAGGCTGAATTAGTGGATACTCACGGGATGCAGAGGCAATCACAGTTCCTTTTTCATCAAAGAGCACTGTTTTAGTACCAGAGGTTCCAAGATCCACACCTAATAAGTATTTCATCTTCTATCCTTAAAGTGCGGTGGAGTACCCACCGCATAAAATTTTGTTAAGTCTAAAGTTGAAGCTTAAATTATCTGCCACGCTTCTTAGAGAGCACGTCAACTACAACTGCTGCCAAAAGCACAGCTCCCTTAACAGTACGTTGCCAGTTAGCATCGATACCAAGGATTGACATGCCGTTATTTAAAACGCCCATGAAGATAGCACCAATTACAGCACCACCTACAGTACCAACACCACCGTAGGCAGAAGCACCACCGATGAAGCAGGAACCGATAGCATCAAGCTCATAGCCGTTACCTGCAGTAGGAGCTGCGGAGTTAAAACGTGCCACGCAGACTAAGGCAGCTACAGCTGAAAGGAAGCCCATGTTGACGTAAGCTAGGAAGAGCAGACGATCGGTATTGACACCTGAGAGCTTAGCAGCCTTCTCGTTACCACCTAAGGCATAGAGACGACGACCTGAAGTAGTTTGGTTGGCAAAGAAGCTATAAACCAGGATGATGACAGCTAAGAGCACTAAGACAACAGGAATACCACGGTTATTTGCAAGAAGTAAGCCTGAGCCAATTAAAGCTGCTGATACTAAAACAAGCTTGAAGAAGAAGGAGCCTGCCTCTTCAACTGCATAGCCCTTCTTAGCCTTTGACATACGGCTCCAAAGAGACATAGCAATATAGAAGGCTACGATCACCAAGGTAACAATGGTGGTTAAGGTCAAGGCATCAGCACGTTTTGCCGGAATATAAGAGGTGAAATACTGCAAATACTCAGGAGGGAAGGGTGAAATGGTCATGCCGTTTAATACGAGCAAAGCCAAGCCACGGAAGAGCATCATGCCAGCCAAGGTCACAATGAAGGCCGGAATGCGGATATATGCAATCCAAAAGCCATGCCAGGCACCAATTGCAATACCTGCAAGCAAGCACAAGAAGATGCCAAGATAGACGTTCACTTCCCAGTTTACTATCAAGGTACCAGCGATAGCGCCAACTAAGCACACGATAGAGCCTACTGACAAATCAACGTTACCCATGCAGATAATGCAGAATAACATACCAACAGCGAGCACAATAACATAGGAGTTTTGCAAAATAATGTTGGTGAAGTTCTGTGGTGAGAACAAGGAGCCGTGTCCGGTTGCTCTAATGCAGAACTCGAAGAACAGCATGACCACAATGAGCGCTATCAACAAGGAGTTACGCTTTAAAAGATCAGTAATATGAGACATAACCTAAATTCCTATTCTTTATCTTCAGCTTGAACTTTTTTACCAGAGGAGCGCAAAATTGCACCCATGATGCTTTCTTGTGAGGCTTCTGCACGAGGCATTTCAGCAACTACACGTCCCTCGTTGATAACGTAGACGCGATCGCACATACCCAAAATTTCAGGAAGCTCTGAGGAGATCATTAAAACTGCCTTGCCCTGCTCTACGAGCTTATTAATGAGGCAGTAGATTTCATACTTAGCGCCGACATCAATACCACGGGTAGGCTCATCCAAAATCAATACATCAGGATCGGTAAAGAGCCACTTGGCCAATAACACCTTTTGTTGATTACCACCTGAGAGGTTGCCTACTGGCTGATCAACTGATGAGCACTTGGTGTTGAGATCCTCACGATAGGTTTGAGCTACCTGACGCTCTTTATCCTTATTTAACACGCCCTTAGAGGATACATTCTCAAGATTAGACAGCGTGGTATTAAAGGTAATGGAGTTCATGAGCACCAAGCCATCGCCCTTACGATCCTCAGTTACATAGGCAAGCTTGTTTTTAATGCAATCGGTGACCTTGTGAAGCTTCACCTCTTTACCATTAATAAAGACTTGACCTGAGATCTTGACGCCATAGCTACGGCCAAAGACGGATTTAGCAAACTCAGTACGTCCTGCACCCATAAGGCCTGACATACCTACAACTTCACCGCGGTGAATGTTAATGGAGATATTGTCATTGTCCTTGCGCTCAATATTTAGCGGATTGTGTACAGTCCAGTTCTTAGTCTCAAAGATGATTTCATCTGAAATGTGGCTCTCACGCTTAGGGAAGCGATCAGTTAGCGCACGCCCCACCATGCCAGCAATAATTCTGTCCTCGGATACATCATGATTGGAGTTATCTAAGGTTTCGATGGTGGCACCATCACGTACTACGGTGATGGAATTTGCAATATAGGAAATTTCGTTTAGCTTGTGAGAGATGATGATGGAGGTCATGCCCTGATCACGGAAGCGGGCAATCAAATCTAACAAGTTTTTAGAATCGGTTTCATTTAATGAGGCAGTAGGCTCATCTAGAATAAGCAAGCGTACATTCTTGGAAATGGCCTTAGCAATTTCAACTAGCTGCTGCTTACCAACACCAATATCCTTAATTAAGGTACGAGGATCCTCTTTAAGACCTACGATATCTAGCAATTCCTGACAACGCTGATAGGTACGATCCCAGTCCATTACCTTACTGCAATGAGCATTAGTACGCTCATTACCTAAGAACATGTTCTCAGCAATTGAAAGATAAGGTACTAGCGCTAGCTCTTGGTGAATAATTACAATACCCTTTTTCTCAGAGTCCTTAATGGTCTTGAATTTGCAGATTTCACCGTCAAATACAATGTCACCTTCATAAGAGCCATACGGATAAATACCGGAAAGCACATTCATCAATGTGGACTTACCAGCACCGTTTTCTCCTACGAGAGCATGTACTTCTCCCTGCTTGACGGCGAGACTGACTCCGGAAAGAGCGGTAACCTTTCCAAAGCGCTTGATGATGTTGTTCATCTCAAGCAAATTTTTATTAGTATTCATGTACGCAGTCTCAAAGAGTTAAACTTAAAATTGGTCTAAAAAATGGGGGCGTGTATTCCGCCCCCTTTTTAGTTATGAGCGGAGATTCCAATTAGATCTCAGACTCTTTGTAATAGCCAGAATCAACCAAAACTTCTTTATAGTTGTCCTTAGTAGCAGCTACAGGATTGCACAGGAAGGAAGGAATAACACCAGTGCCGTTGTTATAGGTGGTGGTATCGTTAACCTCAACCTTCTCGCCCTTAACGATAGAGTCAACCATCTTCACCACCTGAGCAGCCAAGGTACGAGTATCCTTGAATACTGACATGGTCTGATAGCCTTTCTTAATATTCTTAACAGAAGGCTTATCGCAGTCTTGGCCGGTGATCACCGGGAAGTTAGAGGCATCATAGCCATTTGAGAGCAATGCAGTTGCAACACCCTGAGCGCAAGCGTCGTTAGATGCTAAAACAGCGTCGAGCTTCTCACCATCAGGTGCATAGCCTACGGATGCAATGATGTTCTCCATACGCTTTTGAGCTTCTTCGTTGTTCCAGTTAATAGTAGCAGCCTGCTCCTTGGTGGTCTGGCCAGACTTGCAGACTAAAGCACCGGAGTCGAGGTAAGGCTGTAGCACCTTCATAGCACCGCCCCAGAAGAAGTTTACGTTGTTATCATCGGTAGGGCCGGTGAAGAACTCAATGTACTTAGGATTATCCTTAGTTGCAGTTGCAAGGCCTGCCTTATCAGCGAGGAAGTTACCCTGAAGCTCACCTACCTTGAAGTTATCGAAGGTTGCATAGTAGGAAACAGCATCAGAATTCATGATCAAGCGGTCATAAGCGATGACAGGAATATTCTTCTCCTTTGCGCCCTTTAAAACCTCAGTCAAAGCAGAGCCGTCAATTGAGGCGATTACGATGACTTCGCAACCATCAGCGATCATGTTCTCAATCTGGTTTACCTGAGTAGGAATATCGTTCTCACCTGCGAACAACAACTCAACCTCATGGCCAGATTTCTCAAGGTTAGCCTTCATGTTGGCGCCGTCTTGGTTCCAACGCTGAAGTGACTGAGTAGGCATGGATACGCCGACCTTAGCAGCCTCAGCAGTGGTAGCAACAGCACCTGCTGCAAACATGGCGCAGAAAATGACTGATAAACAAGTCTTGGATTTCATCTGTAATCTCCTTTTAAGTTTGTCATTGCGCCGTGCACTAATTAATATCGTGCACGTGCACATTGCTAATAATATACAGAGTTTTTTTTAATACCAGTACTTTGTGCTATACAAGTTTAAAAATGTGAATTAGCTCGCAATTAATTTTCATATATAGTCAAAAAACGTGATCTTGTATATAAATTAAGCAAGCTTACTGCATTCCCTAAAGATTATTGTTACCACTATATAT
>CAVHVI010000048.1:0-12523 GCA_963639245.1 Bacteroidaceae bacterium | reverse complement strand
AAAAATCTCACCATAAAAACGCACCAAGAATAGAGTTCCATAATAGTGCACCATGATCATTTTTGTGCCATAGTCTACTAATTTTACAAATCGTTATTTTTCAATATGTTAGACCATAATTTGCACTAGCTCACATTTTTTTATTTAGCTACTTCAAGATTCAAAATTTAATTAGTCACAACTTACATATTGATAATTAAAAAGATTTTCTTACTGCCCCAAAATAAAACATTGTAGGCACCTCACTGCTCTATCTTGGAAATTAACATTAGATCCTTTGACTTAATCACCATAAAAAAGCACAATTCACATATCGTAAGTTTTAACAACAAAAATTGATATTTGGGGAGTTCCAATATGAACTTTAGCGATGTTAGCAAGCTCATGTCAGACAACGACGTTAAGTTTGCAGATCTCAGATTCACCGACACTCGTGGTAAAGAGCAGCACATCTCTCTTCCTGCAAGCTGCATCAATGAGAAGTTCTTTGAGCAGGGCAAGATGTTCGACGGCTCCTCAATTGCCGGCTGGCGTGGTATCGATAAGTCCGACATGATTTTGATGCCGGATATCGAGACCGTTAAGATCGATCCTTTCTATGCTGATCCTACCTTGATCGTTCGTTGCGATATTTTAGAGCCTCAGACCATGACCGGCTACGATCGCGATCCTCGTTCAATTGCTAAGCGTGCTGAAGAGTACCTCCGCTCCACCGGTATCGGTGACGAGGCTTTCTTTGGTCCTGAGCCTGAGTTCTTCCTCTTTGACTCCGTCCGTTTCAAGACTGAGATGAAGGGCTCCATGGTTGAGATCGACGACGAAGAAGCAGCTTGGAACTCTGACACTGAGTACGAAGATGGCAACAAGGGCTATCGTCCTGCTGTTAAGGGTGGCTACTTCCCTGTTCCTCCTGTTGATTCTTCACAGAACATCCGCTCTGCAATGTGCAAGATCATGGAAAAGATGGGCATGGTTATCGAAGCTCATCACCATGAGGTTGCAACTGCAGGTCAGAACGAAATCGCTACTGAGTTTGCTTCCTTAACCAAGAAAGCTGACGACGTTTTGATGTATAAGTATGTTGTTCAGAACGTTGCCTTCCAGTATGGCAAGACCGCAACCTTCATGCCTAAGCCCATCTTCGGTGATAATGGCTCTGGTATGCACTGCCACCAGTCAATTGGTAAGGATGGCAAGAACATCTTCGCAGGTCCTTTGTACGGTGGCCTCTCTCAGGAAGCTTTGTGGTACATCGGTGGTATCATCAAGCACGCTAAGTCCTTGAATGCCTTCACCAACCCTTCAACCAACTCCTATAAGCGTTTGGTTCCTCACTTTGAGGCTCCTTTGATGCTTGCTTACTCTGCAGCTAACCGCTCTGCTTCAATCCGCATTCCTTACTCTGTAAATCCTAAGGCTGCTCACATTGAAGTTCGCTTCCCTGACTGCATGGCTAACCCTTACCTCGCATTCTCCGCAATGCTCATGGCAGGCCTTGATGGTATCCTAAACCACATCGAGCCGGGCGATCCTATGGATAAGAACCTCTATGATCTACCTCCTGAGGAGGCTGCTGCAATTCCTCAGGTTTGCGGCTCCTTAGAGGAAGCTTTGAAGGCATTGCAAGAGGATCACGAGTACTTGTTACAAGGTGGCGTATTCTCCGAGGACTTCATCCAGTCCTTCATCGACTTGAAGGTTGAGGAAGACACCAAGGTTCGTTCAACTCCTCATCCTGCTGAGTTCGAGCTCTACTACGCTCTCTAATCAGTAATCAACTGATCTTAATTAAAAAATAAGTAACTTCGCGGGGTCCTTTAAGGGCCCCGTTCTACCACTGCACCTCAAATTGCACTAAAACAGGTAAAACTATGGCACAACAAGGCCTTTATCAAAGCGAATATGAACATGATGCCTGTGGCGTCGGTTTCATCGCACACATCAAGGGACACAAGAGCCACAGCCTGGTAGCCCAGGCACTGGAAGTGCTCAAGAATCTGACCCACCGTGGCGCTGTTGGCGCCGATCCACTTCAAGGTGATGGCGCCGGTATCCTGATCCAAATTCCAGATCAGCTATTCCGTGACGATATGAAACGTCAGGGCGTCACCCTCCCACCCTCTGGTGAATACGGCGTAGGTATGGTTTTCCTACCTCAGGAGGAAGCCTCCCGTCATGCCTGCCAAGAGGAAATTGAACGTGCGGTGGCAGCCGAAGGCCAAATCATTTTAGGCTGGCGTGATGTACCTATCGATGAGGAAACTCCCATCTCCCCCGTGGTTCGTGAAAAAGAGCCTGTCATCCGCCAGATCTTCATAGGTCACAGCCCTGATGTGCTAGTGACCGACGCTCTAGAGCGTAAGCTATACATCATTCGCAAGCGCTGCTCCATTGCAATTGACAATCTGCATCTACAGCACTGCAAGGAATTTTATATCCCCTCCCTTTCTGCAAGAACCATTGTTTACAAGGGCCAGCTTTTGGCAAAGCAGATAGGTGAATATTATAAGGATTTGCAAGATTCACGCTGTATGTCCGCCATTGCGCTCATCCATCAGCGTTTCTCCACTAATACCTTCCCCCAGTGGTCGCTAGCTCACCCCTTCCGCATGATTGCCCACAACGGTGAAATCAATACCTTGCGTGGTAACTTCAACTGGATAAGAGCCCGTGAGCAGCATATTTCATCTCCTGTCTTTGGCGATGATCTGCAAAAGCTATGGCCGCTTATCTTCCAAGGGCAATCAGATTCAGCCTCCTTTGATAATGTCTTTGAGCTTTTGACTATGTCAGGCTACTCCATGGCACAGGCGGCAATGATGATGATCCCCTCTGCTTGGGAGAAGGATAAGCTCATGGATCCTAAGCTCCGTGCTTTCTATGAGTACTATGCTGCCATGATGGAGCCTTGGGATGGCCCGGCAGCTGTAGCCTTCACCGATGGCCGTCAGGTAGGCGCAACTTTAGATAGAAATGGATTGCGTCCTGCCCGTTATTTAATTACCAAGGATGACTTGGTAGTAATGGCCTCTGAGGCTGGCGTGTTAAATATCGATGAGAAGCGAGTACTACGCCACTGGAGATTAGAGCCTGGTCGTATGCTCCTAATCGATACCGAGCAGGGTCGTATCATCGATGATCAGGAGATTAAGAACTCTCTTGCTACCTCCCGTCCTTATCCTGAATGGATTGAAAAGGTACGTATCCGTCTTTCCGATATCAAGCAAGAGCCTGAGCGTATGCCTCTTGAGCTAAACCTCAAGGCCTTGATGGGTGTCTTTGGTTACACCCGTGAGGATGTTGAGCGTCTAATTAAGCCTAAGGCTGTAAATGGCAAAGAGCCGGTAGTATCCATGGGTAATGATGCGCCCTTGGCTGTGCTCTCTAAAAAGCCTCGTCAGCTCTATGATTATTTCCGTCAGCTCTTTGCTCAGGTTACCAACCCTCCTATCGATCCAATTCGTGAGGCCATGGTTACCTCATTAGTATCCTTCATCGGTCCTCGTCCTGATCTATTGAACATCATGGACAACAATCCGCCGGTACGCCTTGAGGTATCTCAGCCTATCCTCTCTGATGCCGATATGGAGAAGATCCGTAATATCGATGCTTTCACTGGATCTAAATTTAGATCCCAAGAGCTTGATATCACCTATCCACTCTCTTGGGGCAAGGATGGTATTGAAGCTCGCTTAGCCTCCATCATGGCAGCTGCCGTTGATGCAGTTAAGTCTGGCAAGAATATCTTGATCATTACTGACAGAAGAGTATCAGCTAAGCGTCTAGCAATTCCTGCCCTTTTGGCAACCTCTGCAGTACATCAGTGCTTAGTGCGCCACGGTCTACGTACCTCCACAGGCTTAGTTGTTGAAACTGGCTCTGCCCGTACTGTTCATCAGTTTGCCCTCTTAGGTGGCTATGGTGCTGAGGCTATCAACCCTTATGCAGCTTTTGCAGTGGTACGCTCTCTTGCCAATGGCCCTGAGCAGGAACTGCAATATCTAAATAATTACGTACATGCAATTGATGCAGGTCTATATAAGACTATGTCCAAGATGGGCATTTCAACTTATATGTCCTACACTGGTGCGCAGATCTTTGAGGCTATTGGTCTATCTCAGGAATTTGTTGACACCTACTTTAAAAACACCTCAACTCAGGTTGGCGGTGTCGATCTCTTTGATATTGCTGATGAGGCTGTCAAGATCCACAACGAGGCCTTCTCTAAGCTTGCCCATTCTGATTTATCTCTTTCATCAGGTGGCGATCTCAATTGGCGCTATGGGGCTGAGGAGCACATGTGGACTCCTGAGGCCGTGGTATCACTACAGCGTGCCGTAAGAGAAAACAACTACGAGACCTATAAAAAGTACGCAAAAGAGATCAACGATCAATCAAAGCGCTTGATGACTCTACGTGGCATGTTTGCCTTCAAGAAGACCTCATCTATCTCAATTGACGAAGTTGAGTCTGAGGAGAGCATCATCCATCGCTTTGCCTCCTCTGCTATGTCCATGGGCGCCATTTCAACTGAGGCTCACACTGCACTTGCTATTGCCATGAACCGTATGGGTGCCATGTCAAACTCAGGTGAAGGTGGTGAGGATTCAGACAGAGACGGCATTATTGAAAAGGATACAACCTTAAAAGCCATCTTAGGCGATGCTGTAGTTAAGGATATACCCTTAAAGAAGGGCGATTCCCTACGCTCTAAGGTACGTCAGGTAGCATCTGGCCGCTTTGGTGTAACCACTGATTACCTCGCTCATGCTGACATGATCCAGATCAAGATGGCACAGGGTGCTAAGCCTGGTGAGGGTGGTCAGCTACCAGGTCACAAGGTTTCTGCCTATATTGGTAAGCTTAGACACTCACTACCTGGCATTGGTTTGATTTCACCTCCGCCTCATCATGATATTTACTCAATTGAGGATTTGGCCCAGTTGATCTTTGATCTAAAGCTTACCAATCCTAAGGCCGATATCTCAGTTAAGCTTGTATCTGAGGTTGGTATTGGTACCGTAGCCGCAGGTGTTGCTAAGTGTAAGGCTGATCATATAGTTATCTCAGGTCATGACGGTGGTACCGGTGCAGCTCCTGCATCTTCTATGAAGTACGCCGGCTCTGCTTGGGAAACTGGCCTTGCTGATGTACAGCAGACCTTGGTTATGAATAAGCTCAGATCACGTGTTACCTTGCAAGTTGACGGTCAGATAAAGACCGGTCGTGATGTCATCATCGGTGCCCTCTTAGGTGCTGACGAGTTTGGCTTTGGTACTGCGCCCTTGGTGTGCTTAGGCTGCACCATGATGAGAAAGTGCCAGAAGAATACCTGCCCAGCCGGTATCGCAACTCAGGATCCTGAGCTTCGTGCACAGTTCGTGGGTACCCCAGAAATGGTTCAAAATTACTTCCATTTCGTCGCCCGCGAGGTACGCGAGATCATGGCCGAGCTTGGCTTTAAGAACTTTGATGAGATGATTGGCCGAGCTGATCTCTTAGAAAAACTTGATGAGCCGCAGTTTGCTAAGGCCAATAAGCTCTCCTTTACTAAGATCTTCTTTAAAGATCCTACCTTGGCAGATGAGTGTGCACACCACGCCATTAAACAGGATCACGAGCTTGAGAAGGCCTTAGATAATAGCTTCCTTAAAAAGGCTGAAAAGGCTATTGCTGATAACAAGAGCATCACCATTGAAAGCGAGGTTAAGAACATTAACCGCTCTGTTGGTACTATGCTTTCAGGCTATATTGCAACGCTTCCAGAGGAGCTTTCAGATAATACCGTCACCTTAAAGCTTCACGGAACTGCAGGTCAGTCATTAGGAGCCTTCCTCTCTAAGGGCGTAACCCTAAGCCTTTGTGGTGAGGCCAATGACTATGTAGGTAAGGGCCTATCTGGCGGTATTATTGCCGTACGTCCTTACGAGAGCTCAAGCTGCGATAGACGTCAAAACATCATCGCAGGCAACACCTGCCTCTATGGTGCTACCACTGGTGAGGTCTACCTCTCAGGTGTAACCGGTGAGCGCTTTGCTGTGCGTAACTCTGGTGCTCATGCCGTATGTGAGGGCGCAGGCGATCATGGCTGTGAGTACATGACTGGTGGTACCGTGATGATCCTAGGCAAGACTGGTCGCAACTTTGGTGCCGGCATGTCAGGTGGTATCGCTTATGTCTATGACGAGGATGATAGCTTCCGCTCTAGACTTTCAAATGAGAACTTCCTCATTTCCAATGTGGTGCTAGAAAAGGATGCCGATCCACGTGTTCCTTTGCACGAGGGCCGTAGCGATGAGGAGAATATCAAGCAGCTATTGCAAAGACACTTTGAGATGACTGCATCTCCAATTGCTAAGGAAATACTCGATAACTTTGAAAACGAGCTTCCTAAGTTTGTGAAGATCTTCCCCACCGAGTACTACCACGCTCTTCAGGCAATGCAGGAGGCCAAGTAAAATGGGTTTTGAAAGAGGATTTCTCGAATACGAACGCGTTGAATTAGAAGCAACTCCTGTTGCCGAGCGTATTCAAAACTTTAACGAGTACCATCACACCTTAAGTGATGAGCAGGCCAAGATCCAGTCAGGCCGTTGCATGGATTGTGGAACTCCCTTCTGCATGCATCAGTGCCCCTTGCACAATGGCATTCCTGACTTTAACGATTTTGTCTGCAACGGTCAGTACCAAAAGGCCTTAAACGTGCTCTCAAGCACCAACGCTTTCCCTGAGTTTACTGGTCGTCTGTGCCCGGCTTTATGCGAGGAGGGCTGTACGCTCTCCATTCACCGTGATGCGGTGGGCATTAAGTCAATTGAGCGTAAGATCGCTGAATATGCCTTTGAGCATGGCTTGATCCACGCCGAGCCTTCATCCTCACGTAGCTTTAAAAAGGTTGCAATTGTAGGATCAGGCCCTGCAGCCCTAGCCTGTGCTCAGGCCTTATCACAAAGAGGACATAACGTTACTGTCTTTGAAAAAAATGACAAGGCTGGCGGTCTTTTGCGCTATGGTATTCCTGACTTTAAGTTGCCTAAAGAAATTCTTGATAGACGTCTTTCCGTCATGGAATCTGAGGGCATTGTGTTTAAGACTGGAGTACTCGTAGGCTCTAAAAAGGACGTAGCTGATGGAGTATTTTGCAATGCAAAAGAAACCATCAGTGCCGAGGAGCTTAAGAAAAATTACGCCGCTGTAGTGCTCTGCCCAGGCTCTGAGGTACCTCGTGATCTTAAGATCCCAGGCCGTGAGCTTAAGGGTATTCATTATGCCTTAGAGTTCTTAATTGCCCAGAACCTTGAAATTCAGGGTGCAGGAGAGAATCACATCGATGTTGCCGGCAAGAATGTTGTCGTCATAGGTGGTGGTGAAACTGCCTCTGACTGTATTGGTACTGCTATTCGTAAGGGTGCCAAATCAGTAACTCAGCTTGACTATCACGATGAGCTTCCTGAGAGCGTCGATGTCTTTAAGAGCTGGCCTTACTGGCGTAACATCAAGCGCACTTCCCCATCTCAGGAGGAGGGTTGCGTAAGATTGTTCTCCACCAATACCACCTCCTTTGTGGGCAAAAATGGCAAGCTTACTGGCATTACCACGCAAAAGGTCAAGTGGGGTCAGGGGCGTCACTTTGATGGCATTGAGGGAACCGAGGGTGCCATGGATTGCGATGTAGCTCTAATTGCTATGGGTTATTCTCATCCATCCTCTTCACTTGCTACAGAGTTTGGCCTAGAGACTGATGCTCGTGGCAATATCAAGGCTGATTACGAGGGCGATCAAGCCTTTAAGACTTCCTGTGACAAGGTATTTGCCGCAGGTGATGGTCGTCGTGGTCAGTCCTTGGTGGTCTGGGCCTTAGCTGAAGGCCGTCGCTGTGCCGAGGCTGTGGATAAATACCTCATGCAAATTCCACATGCCTAGTTAAATAGTGTGGCTAATGCTTTTAAAAGTATTAGCCACCAAGAATTCATTTAAAGATCAGATATTCAAGTTGATTTAATGAGATAAAGCCAACGATATAAACAAGCATCATAAAAATCATCATCTGATCTGCTGAAAAAAGTTGCCTGTTGGTAGTTTTCCCTCCTTGTGATCTCTTATAGAGCACCCAAGGGGGGATTTTTTTGTGCAGTACATCACACCCCATTGTTGTGCAAAAATTAAATTTATGCACCAAAATTGCTTATATAACAGATAGTTAAGGTGCATTAAATTTTACAAAATTCACCATTGCTCTGTTTTAATACATTTTTGCACTTTATTAGATCATATTGCCCCGCTTTATTGCATAGACTTTTTTTAAAAATTATAGTGAGCTCATTAAAAATAACTACTAACAGGCATCAAATCCTCAGGAGGATTTACAAACTATGTCATACTCTGAGAAAGTATTAGCATCCCTTAAGGCTCGTTATCCCTACCAGCCTGAATTCCTTCAGGCAGCAGAGGAAATCCTTTCCACCTTGCAGCCAGCTCTTGATAAGAACCCTAGCTATGAGAAGGCTAAGTTACTTGAGCGCATGACCGAGCCTGAGAGAACCTTCTCCTTCCGCGTTGAGTGGGTTGACGATAAGGGTGAGATCCAAGTTAACCACGGCTATCGCGTTCAGTTCAACTCAGCAATCGGCCCTTATAAGGGAGGCTTACGTTTCCACCCTTCAGTAAATGAGGGCATCTTAAAGTTCTTAGGTCTTGAGCAGATCTTAAAGAACTCCTTAACCGGTACTCCTATCGGTGGCGCTAAGGGCGGTGCTGACTTCGATCCTAAGGGTAAGTCTGATCTTGAGGTTATGCGTTTCTGCCAGGCCTTCATGCTTCAGCTCTATCGCTACATCGGCGCAACTGTCGACGTACCTGCTGGCGACATCGGTGTTGGTGGTCGTGAGATCGGCTACATGTATGGCGCTTACAAGAAGCTTACCACCAAATACGAAGGCATCTTAACTGGTAAGGGCCTCACCTATGGTGGCTCTTTAGCTCGTACCGAGGCTACTGGCTATGGCTTGATTTACTTCACCGACGCTATGCTTAAGGATCGTGGTGATTCCTTAAAGGGCAAGAAAGTTTCAGTATCTGGTGCTGGTAACGTTGCTATCTATGCAATTGAGAAGCTCTATGAGTTAGGTGCAACCCCTGTTACCTGCTCTGACTCTCGTGGCTTTATCTATGCTCCTAACGGCATTAAGCTTGATCTCTTAAAGCAGGTTAAGGAAGTTGAGCGTGCATCTTTGGCTCGTTATGCTGAGCTTGATAAGGATGCTAAGTTCACTCCTGTTGCTGACTACCCTGCTGGCCGTCACGCTGTTTGGGATGTTCCTGTTGATGCAGCCTTCCCTTGCGCAACTCAGAACGAACTCAATGAAGAGGACGCAATTGCCTTGTTGAAGAACGGCTGTAAGTGTGTTGCTGAGGGCGCTAACATGCCTTCAACCATCGGCGCTATCAACCAGTTCTTAAAGGCAGGCATCGCCTACGGTCCTGCTAAGGCTGCTAATGCTGGTGGTGTTGCTACCTCTCAGCTTGAGATGGAGCAGAATGCTGGTATGACCTCTTGGACCTTTGCTGAGGTTGATGGCAAGCTTCACAACATCATGACCAACCTCTATGACAATGCTGCCGCAACTGCAACTGAGTTTGGTGTCAAGGGTAACCTCGTTTTAGGTGCTAACATTGCAGGCTTCCGTAAGGTTGCTGACGCTATGCTTGCTCAGGGCGTTATCTAATAGTCATTAACTCCTAGATATCATATTAGATCCCAGCTTAGGCTGGGATTTTTTATGAAGCTCATTTCTTCCTCAAAATACAACTTTTAAACAAGGCTCTATTAAGTCCCGCTGCTAATTTTCTAAGTCTCAAAAGATCGTCCTGTATACATGTTATATTATTCAGTTAGAGACTTAGATTATCAATTAAGAGCATGCCATGATTAATGCTCAAATAGCTGTTAGTAAAAGATCTTAGCACCTCATAGGCAAGAACATAAACTCTCTACGGAAGTACTGCACATGACGACCAATAACATCGATTATGCATCCTCAAAGAAGCTTCCTGTAAACAAATCGAGTATTGATGAAATCATCGCGCAGAACTATTACTACGTTGATAAGACACCTTTTATTAAAGAACTATTTAAGCTCGATACTTGCAAGGTAGTACTCATTACAAGACCAGAGCATTTTGGTAAATCCCTGGCAATGGATACCTTTCATAAGTTCTTAAGAATTACCCCTGATAATCCCAAAGACTCCTCTTAAATCAAATAATCTGTCAAAACTCTCTTTTATTTTCAGAGGTCCACTCATGTCCCCTATTTTTATCGCCGGCCCCTGTGTCATTGAATCACAGGAATTACTAGATACTGTTGCCAAAGAGCTAGTCCGTATAGAACAAACTTTAAACATTGAAATCATATTCAAGGCATCCTTTGATAAGGCTAATCGCACTTCCTTAAAATCCTTTAGAGGGCCAGGGATCAAGGATGGCCTTGCAATGCTTGCAAAAATAAAGGAGCAGTATGGACTTAAGATCCTAACTGACATCCACGAGGCTTGGCAGGCTCAGGAGGCTGGACAAGTTGCTGATGTACTACAGATCCCCGCCTTTCTTTGCCGACAGACCGATCTCTTAGTAGCAGCAGCTAAAACTGGACGGGTGATTAATATCAAAAAGGCTCAGTTTCTCTCTGGCATAGATATGCGTTACCCAGTGGAGAAAGCTTGTGATAGCGGTGCTAAAGAAGTGTGGCTTACCGAGCGTGGCAATTGCTTTGGCTATAACAATCTCGTAGTTGATTTCCGTAATATCCCCGATATGCTTGAAATCACCAAAAACGTGATCATGGATTGTACTCACTCAGTACAACGTCCAGGATCTGCTAACGGCTCTACAGGTGGCGATCGTCGCTTTGTACCAGCTATGGCATTAGCAGCCAAGGCCTTTGGTGCTTCAGGCTATTTCTTTGAGGTTCACCCCGATCCTGATCATGCCAAATCCGACGGCCCCAATATGCTCTATTTAAAGGATCTTGAAGGCGTGATCAAAAGCTTGCTCTAATTATTGCCCCTTAATAAAGGGTTGGTAGATAACAAACAAAGCTGTATTAGAAAATTACGCTTGCTAAAGCGAGGAAAACGATTAAAATTCCTTGTAAAACAAAAGGATAATTTTATCCCTTGCAATCGAGGCTTAATTTTAGGAAAGAGCATGGAAAAAGCGGATTTAACAGAGTATCGTTTAGCGCATGCTAAAGAGTATGCCGAGAAATGCCTTAAGGATGAAAGTGCAGCCCTACTTGCACTTATCCCTCAGCTAGGAGATGACTTTGAAAGGGCGGTACGCCTTATCTTTAATTGCAAGGGTAAGGTGATCGTAACTGGTGTTGGCAAAAGTGGCCATATTGGCGCGAAGATCGCAGCTACGCTCTGCTCCACTGGAACTCCAGCATTCTTTATAAATCCACTCGATGCCTTCCATGGTGATCTCGGTGCCTTTACTGCAGATGATGTAGTTATTGCCATTTCCTACTCAGGCAATACCGATGAGCTACTACGCTTCATTCCTATTTTATTAAAGGAGAAGATCAAGATCATCGGGATGTGTGGCTTTAAGGACTCCTTACTTGGCAGATCCTGTGATGTCTTTTTATCAGCCCACGTTGAACGAGAGGCCTGCCCCTTAAATCTGGCACCAACCTCAAGCACTACTGCCGCTTTGGCACTTGGTGATGCGCTCGCTATCGCCCTCATGCAGGCTAGAGATTTCAAGCCTAAGGATTTTGCACAGTTCCATCCTGGCGGATCCCTGGGACGCAGGCTTTTGACCACTGCAGCCGATGTGATGCGCACAGACGATCTTCCCTATCTGCAGGAGGATACTTTGCTAGGAGATGCCATTATCACAATCTCCGATAAAAAGCTTGGCTTAGGCTTAGTAGTAAATGATGAAGGCATATTACAAGGGCTAATTACCGACGGTGACATTCGCCGAGCCATGCTCAAAAATCAAAGTAAATTTTTTGAAACCCGCGCCTGTGAAGTAATGACCATTAATCCAACTACTGTAAAGGCTTGTACCAAGATCGCTGATGTCGAGAAAATGTTCAAAGAAAAGCTCATTCACTCAGTGCCAGTGATGACAGATGATGGTAAGGTTTTAGGAGTAGTGGATCACTTCTCCTGCATGATTTAGTCCACGGCGTGCCAGACTATAATTTAGCAAGCTTAGATTGTAGACAGCCTTTAGGCGGATAGAATATCCGCCTTTTCCATCTTGCTCCAACTTTCCGTCTCTCAAACAAAAGCTCAAGCTTTAAGCACGAGCGACAAGCAGATCAGATCACTCACTTGGCAAAGCATCATCAAAGCTTGATGCAAACGTCGCACATCTCCATTTAAAACGGGCCCAAATACCCACGAACTTCATAAAAATCCAAAATTTAATCATGCTAGCTCACGAGCATTTTGATATTTTCATCAGATCACTTTAACTTATCCAACAACTACCGTAGCCATTCTTGCTTAGT
>CAVHVI010000047.1:0-12619 GCA_963639245.1 Bacteroidaceae bacterium | reverse complement strand
GCTTTGCACAGCAGGCAGGGCTTAGCGCAGGTAGCATCATTACTAAGGTAAACGATGAAAAAATGCGCTCTTGGGGAGACGTGTATCTATCTTTCTCCGCAGCTGCAGGAGAAGGTAAATGTACTATCGAGACTGAAAGCTTTGAGGGAATGGGCGCAAGCGTTAAAACTACGCTTCAAGTACCTGAATTTAATGATGAGCATGCACAGGAAGCCCTAGAGAAGATTGGTCTTCGTGCGATGATTGGTAAAAACTCCAATGAGCTTGGCCGAGTTTTGGAGGGTTCTCCTGCTGATCTTGCTGGTATTAAGGCCGGAGATAAAATTGTCAGCGTCAATGGCCAAGATACTCCTAACTGGTATCGTATCCATGATGCAATTACTGCAAGTGATGGCAGTAGAATTGAGCTTTTGGTAGAGCGTGGAGGTCAAATTTATGAGACCTCGGTGCTACCAAATACGGTCTATGACAAGCTGAGTCAGAAAAATGTTCCCCAAATTGGTGTGATGGCAAATATCGCTTCCATGAGCGAGCTTCGTGATGAAGTAAGTTATAGTGTGACGGATGCGATACCTCGTGCTTTCTTTGAGACCTATCGCATGTCTACCTTGGTAGTAAATGCCGTAATTAAGATGATTTCTGGTGCTATATCGGCTGATAATATTTCAGGACCTCTCTCCATTGCCAAGGGTGCTGGTGCCAGCGCAACTGGCGGTGTAGTGGTATTCCTGAGTTTTTTGGCCGCTATTAGTGTAAACTTAGGTATCCTCAATTTACTGCCGGTTCCTATTTTGGACGGTGGTCAGCTGATGTTTATCGCTTATGAGGCTGTCTTTAGAAGAGCTCCTGGGCAAAAGGTGCAGCGTTTTCTTACTGCCTTTGGCCTTGGAATTTTGTTGTTTCTGATGTTGCTAGCGATATTTAACGATATTCGCGGGCTGTAGTAGCTTCATAACTAAATAGAACAAAATGGAAATGAGAAATACTATTGCAAAAACAGCACTAGCCTTGAGCTTAGTGCTAGGCTCAGGATTATGCGTAGTTGAAGGCGCATATGCTGCTGTAAATAACGGCAGTGTGGTTCAGAACATTCAGATCCGCGGATTGAACCGTGTGACCCGTGGTGCGGTATTGCTTGCTTTGCCCATAAAGCCTGGTGATCAGCTGACACAAGAGAACGTTTCTCGTTCCATGAAGCAACTCTATGCAACTGGCGATTTTGAAGATGTTAAATTGTCAGAAGATAGGGGTACGCTCTATGTAGATGTAACTGAGCGTCCTACTATTGCAGGAGTTCAGTTCTCTGGTAACTCTAATATTACCGATGAGAATTTACGTCCGGTTATTGAGCAGCAGGGCCTAAAAGAGGGTGAGCCTCTAAATACCCAAGATCTTGCTCAGGTACAAAAATCCTTAGAGGATTTCTACCACGGTGCAGGCATGTATCAGGCTCAGGTAAAGCCGGTTGTCACTGTGCTTCCTCGTAACCGCGTCAATGTAAAGCTTGAGTTTAATGAAGGTATTAATGCTGATATTCAGCAGATCAATATCGTCGGCAATAAGGCCTTTGATGATGAGACCTTGCTTGCACAAATGCAACTGCGTGATGACGTGCCTTGGTGGAATTTTATGTCCAACCAGCGCTATGACGTGCAAAAGTTCCACGCTGATTTGGACTCCTTGCGTAGCTATTATCTAAATCACGGCTTCTTGAAGTTTAAGATTGAGAATACCTCGGTTGAAATGACTCCTGATAAGAAGGGGTTGTATCTTACCATCGTGATTAACGAAGGCTTGCAGTATAAGGTAGGCAAGACCTCTGTTAGAGGTAATACCTTAACCTATGGCGAGAGCCTGCAAAATCTTTTGACCTTAGAGCAGGGCAATACCTATTCTCAAGATGAGGTCACTGATAATGAAAAGATGTTGAAGGACTACTTAGGTAAATTTGGTTATGCCTATTCAGAGGTGCGTGCTGTACCTACCTTCAATGATAAGGATCAAAGCGTTGATTTGGCTTTCAATGTAGAGCCAGGCTCACGTGTGTATGTCTCACAGATCCAAATCTCAGGCAACGATACTACTGATGATACAGTTATCCGTCGTGAAATGCGTCAGATGGATGGTACTTGGCTATCAAATGAGGCTGTCGATACCTCTAAGACTCGCTTAAACCGTACCGGTTATTTTGAATCTGTTGATATCGATATGCAACGTGCTGGTACCACTGGCGACGTGGTTAATTTAAATACTAAGGTCAAAGAGCAGCCTACCGGTGCTATTCAGGGCTCCATTGGCTTTGGTACCGATTCTGGTATGTTGATTTCCGCCTCTATTTCTCAATCAAATCTCTTTGGTTGGGGTACTAAGGGCGTGTTATCTGCCTATAAGAACGATTATCGTCGTCATGTCGAGGTATCCTATACCGATCCTTACTTCACCGTTGATAATATTTCCTTAGGTGGCCGTGTTTATTTAGATCACTATTATGGTGATGATGACGATGTTGTTGATTATGACAACCGTACTGTAGGCTTTGAAATCAACTCTGGCTATCCTATTGCGGAGAATTGGCGTGTTGATTATGCCTTAGGCTATGAAAATACCCGTATTAAGAATACAGGTCGTCGTTTTGAGCAGGCAGAGCGTTTCTGGAATCAATATGATCAATCAGGCGGACGTTCAGCTACCTTTAATAACTACAATTTGACCTTCACGCTAACTCACAATGCGTTAGATAAGGCTGTATTCCCGACAGAGGGCAATAAGCAGGTCTTCACCGCAATGGCTACTGCGCCTAACTCTGATAACCAGTACTATAAGATCACTGCAGAGACCTATCACTTCTTCCCCTTTGATACCGATCACTTGTGGGTGTTCTCCTTACGTGGTCGCGCAGGCTTTGCTGATGGCTATGGCGATAAGAATGGTAAGGATCAGCTCCTACCTTTCTTTAAGAACTTCTATTTAGGCTCTTCAAACTGGCTACGTGGCTTTGATCACAACAGTGTTGGTCCTAAGGCTATTTACTACAGAAACGGAACCTCTGATCCTTATGAGTCCACAACCTCTGTAGGTGGTAATGCTTTCTGGGCAGGCTCTGCTGAGTTCTTCGTGCCTACTCCTTTGGTTCCCGAGCAGTATCGTGCAACTGTACGTACCTCCTTCTTCTATGATGTTGGTGCACTGTGGGATACTCACGGTGATGAGTATACCTACAATACCAACAAAGCTGGTGATTACCGTGCCAGCGTGGGTGTAGCATTTACTTGGATTTCACCAATTGGACCTTTGTCCTTCTCCTTGTCAAAGGCTGTGAAGAAGCTTGATGGTGATGATACTCAGTTCTTCAACTTTGATATCGGTGGAACCTTCTAATAAAAATCCGTCCTTAGGGACGGATATAGATGAATTTTTGGATAATAGAGAAAGAAAATGTTTAAGAAAATTGCTCTTGCAGCTGCTATGACCGCAGCTATGTCTGCTACCTCCTTTGCCGCTGATACCGCTACTGAGGCAGCTTCCTTCATCGGTGTTGTTAATGTTCCTTTGATCATGAACGACATCCCTCAGGCCAAGGCCTCTAAGGAAGTCTTACAAAAGGAGTTTGCTCCTCGTCAGGCTGAATTGCAGAAGATGGAGACTGAAGGCAAGGCTTTGCAGCAGTCTCTTCCTACTTTAAAGGGTGAGCAGGCTACTGAGGCTCAGCGTAAGCTTGCACAGATGCAGGCTGACTTTAATCTTAAGGTACGTGCTTTGCAGGAAGATCAGCAAAAGCGTGTGCATGAGGAAGAGGTTAAGCTTGGTCGCATGGTTCAGGAAGCTATCGATGCTATTGCCAAAGAGCGCGGCTTACAGTTAGTTGTACGTGGTGAGGCTGTAGCCTTTGCTACCAAGGCTGTTGATATTTCTAGTGAAGTAATTAAGCGTGTTGGCAAGCAGGGCAATTCTGATAAGAAAGCTGCTAAGAAGTAATTTTTCATGCTGTTAAAAGACATTGCTGAAAAGCTAGGAGCTACGCTTCACGGTGATGGCTCCTTGGAGATTAAAAAGGTTGCTAATCTTGTAACTGCACAAGCAGACGAGATTAGCTTCTTAAATGATCCGCGTTATCGTGAGGGCTTAGCTAAAAGCCAGGCAGGATGTGTCATTTTAAAGGAAGCAGATCTTGCTCATCTGCGTGATGGCGCTAGTGCCTTGGTGATGAGCGATCCTTATGTTGGCTTTGCACGAGTGGCGCAGCTTTTGGATACCACCCCTGTAATTGCACAGGGAATTGCAGCTGATGCAGTGGTTGAAGAAGGTGCTATCTTAGGTCAAAACGTGGCCTTAGGTCATAATGTAACCGTGATGAAGGGCGCTAAGCTTGGCAATAATGTGCAGCTTGCAGCCGGTGTGGTTGTCGGTCAAAATGCAGTGATCGGGGATAACACTCGCGTCTATTCAAATGCGGTTATTTATCATGATTGTGTCATTGGCAAAAACTGCCTTATCCAGTCTAATACTGTAATTGGTGGTGATGGCTTTGGTTATGCCAACGACAAAGGCGTTTGGGTTAAAATCCCGCAGACTGGCCGTGTAGTGATCGGTGACTTTGTCGAAATTGGTGCTTGTACCTGTATTGATCGTGGTGCTATTGATGACACTGTAATTGAGAGCAATGTCATTATCGATAACCTCTGTCAGGTTGCACACAATGTGCACATTGGTACTGGTACTGCTGTTGCTGGTGGTACTACCTTTGCTGGCTCCGTCACAATTGGTAAATATTGTATTATCGGTGGTACCTCAGTATTCAATGGTCATATTAAGATCTGCGATGGTACTACAATTTGTGGCATGAGCATGGTCATGCGATCAATCGATAAGCCTGGTGTATATGCATCAGGAATTCCGGCTCAAACTAATAAGGAATGGCGTTTGACTGCTGCTCGTACCATGCATATTAATGAGATGTACCACAAGCTTGAGGATCTTGCTAATAAGGTATCAGAGCTAGAGGATCGTCTGTCTAAGCAATAATTTAATTTAGATTTCACGAAAGCAGGGGGCAAAATGAGTGAAGTGATTGAAAATACCGAGAAGAAGAATACGTTGGATATCGAACAGATCATGGGGTTGTTGCCTCATCGTTTTCCGTTCCTGATGATTGATCGTGTGCTAGATTACAATGTGGAAGGTGAGCATAAGACCTTACGTGCTATCAAGAACGTAACCTTTAATGAGCCTTTCTTCCAAGGACATTTCCCAGGCAAGCCGGTGCTTCCTGGTGTGCTCATTTTAGAGGCTATGGCTCAGGCTACCGGTATTTTAGCTTTTACCATGGTGGGTAAGCCTCAGCCTGGTGAGCTTTATTATTTTGCCGCCATTGATAATGCACGTTTTAAGCGCCCTGTAACTCCAGGTGATCAGTTGGTGATCGATGTTGAGTATTTCCGTGAAAGACGCGGTATCGCCTCTTTCTCAGGTGAGGCTCATGTTGATGGTCACCTAGTTTGCAAGGCTGATCTCATGTGCGCTAAGCACTAAAATTTGTGCATAATATTTTTTCCGATTTACGGAGTGATTTCCAGTGATATCTAATACCGCAATTATCGATCCCACTGCCAAAATTGGCCCTGAGGTGACGCTTGAAGACGGTGTCGTCATTCATGAAAATGTCATCATTGAAGGCAAGGTGAGGATCGGAGAGGGAACGATTGTAGAACCGTTCTGTGTGATCCGCGGATCCTGTCAGATCGGAAAGCGCAATCACATCTATCAGTTCTGCTCAATAGGTGAGGCCAATCAGGATCTTAAGTATCATAATGAGCCAACTTCCCTTACCATTGGCGATGATAATACTATCCGTGAACACTGCACTATGCATCGTGGTACAGTGCAGGGAATAAGCACCACCACCGTAGGCTCTAATAACCTTTTCATGGTTAATACCCATGTAGCTCATGATTGTGTGATTGGTGATCATTGTATTTTTGCCAACAATGCCACTTTAGCAGGACATGTGGTGATCGGTGACTGGGTGATTTTTGGTGGCTTAGCTGCTATCCATCAGTTTGGTCGTGTAGGAGCTCATGCCTTTGTAGCAGGCATGGCTGCCTTGAATATGGATGTACCGCCTTATGTGATGGCCGCAGGTCACTATGCCAAGCCCTTTGGTATCAATAAGGTGGGACTGCAACGCCGTGGCTTTAGTGCTGAGGCTATTCGTGCAATTAGTCATGCCTATATGATCATCTATAAGCATCACCTTACTATTGAAGAGGCTCTAGTTCAGCTAGAGGAGCTTGCTAAGGAGCATGCTGAAGTGCAGCCTTTAATCGACTTTATTAAGCAGAACGGACGCGGGATCATCAGATGAGCTTAAATCCTCACCTGTATGCCATAACCGCTGGCGAAATATCAGGAGATGCTCTTGGTGCGGGACTTATGGAGTCCATCAAGCGCATAGATCCTCAGGCTCGCTTTATCGGTATTGGTGGCCCGAAAATGATCAAGGCGGGCATGGTTTCATGTTGTGATATCAAGGTATTATCCGTAATGGGTATTACCGAGGTTTTATCGCATATTGTTCCAATACTCAAAGTTAGAAATAAGGTATGTAAGCTCATCATCAAGGAACGCCCCTGTGTGATGGTGGGTATTGATTCTCCTGATTTCAATTTGAGCCTTGAGCGTCGTGTACACAAGAGCGGTATTCCTACTGTTCATTATGTATCTCCCTCAGTATGGGCTTGGCGTGAAGGTCGCGTCAAAACCATACGCCAAAGCTGTGATGAGGTGCTATGCCTTTTGAAGTTTGAAAAGGACTTCTATGATAAAAAGGGCATGGCGTCCACCTATGTAGGCCATGCTTTGGCAAATTCCATTCCTATTTCCACCGATATGGAAACCTCACGTGAGAGGGTTGATCTATATCGTACTAGCGTTGAAAAGATTAACGGTAGGGTAATGGGAATTTTGCCAGGATCGCGCAACGGTGTGATTGAGCATATGCTACCTGTTTATGCACAGGCTGCCCGCATTATTAAGCAAAAATCACCAGATACTGTTTTTGTAAGTACCGTTCCTACCTATGAATTAGCCTGTAAGATCAAGGATCTGTGGCTTGAGGTGGCACCTGATCTGTCAATTACGGTATATGTAGGATCAACGCGCGATGTGATTGCATCCTGCGACTGCTTGCTCCTAACCTCAGGTACTATTGCACTTGAGACCATGCTTATCAACAGACCTTTTTGTGTTGCCTATAAGGTTTCAGCCTTAACTGCAGCCATTGGTCGCCGTATGCTACGCATTTCAACCTACTCCTTGCCAAACTTAATTGCTGATTCAACCTTGGTGAAGGAGCTAATTCAGGAGGATTGCACCCCTGAGGCCTTGGCAAATGAAATGCTACAGCTATTATCCTCAGATAATTTGGTATTGCGTAAGCAGTTTGAGGATATGCACAGGCAAATGCGTATGCCCTCAGATGATATAGCTGCAGAGGCTGTATTGAGAGTTGCTAAGCGCAATCAGGAAACTGAGATAGCTGAGGATGTCAGTGCTCAGGAACTTCAATCCATGACTATGGATAATGCGCATGAGCCTGATGTAACCTTGCCTAAAAATAGCCCGATCTCTGATCTTGATCCGCATAAATCAGAGCCTAGCTTTGATTTAGGATCTACACCCAAGCATATTGAGTCTGACAGCAGAGAGCCTAAATAAGCATGAAGACTATTCTTGCTCCCTTTGAGTATCCGCTCGATCCTAAAACTCACATTGTATGTGGCGTGGATGAGGCTGGTCGTGGGCCTTTGGTTGGAGATGTGACTGCAGGATGTGTGATCTTAGATCCTGCTCATCCTATTGCAGGATTGAATGATTCTAAAAAGTTATCTGAAAAAAAACGTTTCCTGCTTGAGGCTGAAATCAAAGCTCATGCCTTAGCTTATGGAGTTGGCTTTTGTACAAGTGAGGAAATTGATAGCTTAAATATCTTACAGGCCTCAATGGAAGCAATGAAGAGGGCCTATGCTATTGCCTGTAAGATGCTAAATAAGCGATGCGAGCTGATGCTAGTTGATGGAAATCGTGTGCCAAAAGATCTTGATCTTGAGGCCTTGGCTGTGGTCAAGGGAGATGCACGTGTAGCCGAAATTTCGGCTGCCTCAATTTTAGCTAAAACTGAACGTGATCGCCGTATGGTGGAGCTTGATAAGCTTTACCCAGAATATGGATTTGCCAAGCATAAGGGCTATCCAACAGCTGCACATTTGCAGGCTTTGGAAAAATTGCCAGTGCTTGATTGTTATCGCAGAAGCTACGCGCCGGTAAGACGTTTGCTTCAGGAACGGGGACAATTGTAATCTTTAGCACGTATTTTTTAGTGCTCATGAGTTACAGTTTATCTACTATTATGCGAGAGAGGATTTAACCACATGGAATACTTGGAATTTGAAAAACCGATCGCCGATCTTGATGATCATATCGAGGAGCTCAAGCGTTTAAGTCAGGATATGAGTGCAGATTCCGATCTCGATCTTTCCAAGGAATTAAAGGCTCTTGAAAAGAAAAAGGGCGCACTTATTAAGAAGATTTTTGGATCTCTGAGCGCCTGGCAGATCTCGCAACTATCACGTCATCCGCGCCGTCCTTATACTCTTGATTATATCGAGCGTATTTTTACTGATTTCCATGAGCTTGCAGGTGATAGAGCTTTTGCCGATGATCGTGCTATTGTTGGCGGTTTGGCGCGTTTAAACGGTATGCCCGTCATGGTAATTGGACATCAAAAGGGCCGAGATCTCAAAGAGAGAACCATGAGATTGTTTGGTATGCCTCGTCCTGAAGGGTACCGCAAGGCTGCGCGTTTAATGAAGCTTGCAGAAAAATTCCACATTCCTCTTGTGACCTTTATCGATACCCCTGGTGCATATCCTGGCATAGGTGCAGAGGAGCGTTCACAGGCTGGTGCCATTGCAGAAAATTTAAAGCTTATGTCTGAGCTTCGTATTCCGGTAGTATGCACGGTTATAGGTGAAGGTGGCTCAGGTGGTGCTTTGGCTATTGGCGTAGGTGATCGTGTCAATATGCTTGAGTATTCAACTTATTCTGTTATTTCTCCTGAGGGCTGTGCTTCTATTTTGTGGAAGAGTGCTGATAAGGCTCCTTTAGCTGCTGAGGCTCTAAATTTCATTGCTCCACGTTTAAAGCAGCTAGGTCTTATTGATAATATTGTTAATGAGCCTTTAGGTGGTGCGCACTGCGATTATGATCAGATGGCGGCAAATCTTAAGCAACGTTTGGTATCTGATTTAAATGAGCTCTTAAATCTGCCTCTTGATCGTTTGATCGAGCAGCGCTACACCCGTATTATGCATTACGGTTATTGTGATTAAATTTAGTAAAGCTGAGGCAAGTGCTGTAGTAGAGGCACTTGCTCAGAAAATTATTGATAATGTCAGCCCCTCCCGTTTGGTAATAGGCCTATCTGGAGGGGCTGATTCTACTTTGGCGCTTTTGATCTGTGCAAAAGTACGTAGCTTGATGCAAGAGCAGGGAGGTAGCTGTACTGTTTTAGCGGTGCACTGCATTCATGGCTTAGATGCTGACGATCCTATATGGCTTGCTCATTGTCAAAAGCTTTGCGAACGCGTGGAGGTAGCGCTAGTTACTCCTCGACTTAATATCATCTATGGTAATGGCCGCTCACCTGAAGAAATTTCACGCTCAGAGCGTTATAACGCATTGCTAGCAGAGCTTAAGGGCGGACTATTAGTCTTAGGACATCAGGCAGATGATCAGACGGAGAATCTACTTTTAGCGTTAAAACGAGGATCAGGCCCTCGCGGCCTATCGGGAATGCGTTTTCTAACCCACGATAAGCGTGGCTTGATCTGTAGACCCTTGCTCAATCTTACTAAGGATCAGATTGAGGACATTATCGAAGCTTTGGGCTTTGACTTTGTCTATGATATCTCCAATTCTTACTTAAAATTTGAACGAAATTTCATTCGCCTTAAGGTGTTACCACTACTGCGTACGCGCTTTGCAGGTGTTGATAGTGCTATTTTACGCTCGGCAAAATTGTGCGGAGATGAGCATGATCTGGCTATGCGCTATGTAAGAAGCTTTTATGAAAAATGTGTGGATCTTAGTGATCCCCATCTTTTAAAGCTATGCTTTAAAACGCTTGATCTAAATGATGAACCCTTGATGCTATCCTTACTTAGGATGTTTGTGCTTGAGGTATGTGATCTTCCGCCTGAGTTAAATGTGTTGCAGGAAATACTTAATTTAATGAGGGAGCAAAACGATCAAAAGGGCATAATCAAAATTGAAAATTATGAGCTAAGGCGTTTTAGAGATCATATATATATATGGCAAAGTCCAGTATTTGCAGAGCGCAAACAGTACACGCTGTTGTATGGGCAAGAATTGATCCTAGGAAGTTTTTGTTATGCTTTAAAGGACAGTAAACTTTCTGAAGTAATACTTGATTTCAATTTACGTGGCCAAGAGAGACTAAAGCCCCTAGGGCGTAGTCATTCTCGTGAGCTTAAAAAGCTTTTTTCTGAGTATGACGTGCCATATTTTCTGCGAGCCTCAGAGTGTGTTGTAAGGGATAGGACTGGAGTAGCCTTAGGCGTCGGTGATTTATTTTGCTGTGAACTTGATGGCGTAAGTGCAAGATCTGCTTTACTTACAATTAAGAGAATAGCTTAGCAATTTAAGCTACGATCACGCACGACTTAGGAATACTCTAGGTAAAAATTTCATGAGCCGCAAACTCACAGCACCTAATGAAAGCGGGATCTAGATTTTTAGAGTCCTGCTTTATTTTTTTGATTCGATATTGCTTATTCTTAAGGATAGGAGCGTGTCGATTATCCCCGTCGCTTTTTTTGTGGACTTCAGTGATCCCGTGTAAAAATTGAGGGTATAAGGGCCGTCGCACAGCGACTTGCCGGGCGCATAAAAGTTTCTCAGCGTCCCCGTATAAAAAAACGCGATATCATCCCATGGATGACAATCAATGTTTCATTACCCCTTTATCTTCACGCTCCTAATTGTCCCCCTAAACCTATTTAGGAGTAACAATGAGTATAGTCAAAAAAGCTAAGATAGACAAACAGTGTGCATCATTTCATGCACAATATGCGTCTGCAGTATCAATAGATGTCCATTCTCAAATCTTGGTAGGGGCATACCAAGCAGGTGCGTTTGGGGCAAAGTACTACAAGAATGAATTTTTTGAAGGGAAAACTACCAAATCCGAGCTAAATAAATTTGCGCAGAAATGTGTAACATTTAAACCTGAAGTGATCATCATGGAGTCAACTGGTGTCTACTGGTTTTCTCTATATGAGGCGCTTATCAATGCAGGCTATTCTGCCAAAGATATCGCTGTGGTTAATGCTCGAGATGTTAAAAATACTAAGGGTTATAAAACTGACCGAGCAGATGCTGTACATCTTGCTGAAATTGCTCGACAAGGTACTTTTAAGAGATCATTCATTCCAGATCTTGAGATCATTCAATTAAGAAATTTGTGGAGAGCTGCATTTAACACCAAGCAGCAAAGACAAAGGACTCAGAATGAATTCCATAAAATGCTGACTCTTGTAGGCTGTCGAGCATCCTCTGTTTTTAGCGATGTTCGTGGAAAGATGGCTACAAAAATCATTGATGCTTTAGTATCTGGATTAAGTGGCCAAGCTCTTCTAAATGCCATAGAAGACACCATTAACAGTACTCGTCACGGCAGATTGAAGGCTTCTGCGCAGGAGATCTTCGAGGCCTTACAAGCAGACATGAATAGCATGATCTGGTTTGGTATTAAGGAAAAGCTCAAACTCATCAATATGCTTGATGAATCTTATAATCGCCAGATTGAAAACATTAAGCAAAAACTACTTCCTTATAAGGATCTCTTAAAACGCCTGATGACTATTCCCAGCATTAAGGAGTTGACTGCTATAGGTCTTATTTGCGAATTAGGCAATGATTTAAGCTCCTTTTCCAGCATAAGAAAGTTTTGCCGTTGGATTGGTCTGGCTCCTGGTCAAAATCTTTCAGCTTGCAAAGGATATGGTTGCAGAGTAACCAAAGGTAATAAATACCTAAAAATTCTGCTGGTCGAATGCGCCCAAGGTGTAGGTCTAAGCAAAAATAATAGTCTTCATGATCTCTTTCAAAAGTTTAAAGAGCGCCGTGGTACAAGACGTGCGGTTGTAGCGATTGCCCATAAGCTAGCCCGTATTATCTTTGCTGTGATCACATCCGACTCTGATTATCAGAATAGAACAGATCCTGACACTCTAAAAAATCATCGATTGGAGAAACTCGATAAAGCAGTCAATGATTTAAAGGATGTCAATTTGTCCTGCACTGATATTGAGGTCAAAGACAACAAGAATAGTTCTGTAGTTAAAGTTGTTAAGTGCAAAATGAGTAGAACTCGACGCACAGCAGCCGCTACCTAACTAATTGTTTGTTGGTCTTTTTTTAAATCGAGCCGAGGTTCGAGGGATTTTTTCGTGCTTAATAGAATGGTAATATTATTGAGCTTTCATAAAAAAAAGACAGGCTAAAAAGCAAGCTGCTAATAAAACTCAATATCCTGATGAAG
>CAVHVI010000046.1:0-12832 GCA_963639245.1 Bacteroidaceae bacterium | reverse complement strand
CTACCGGATCACAGCCTATATAGGAGAAGGTAATGCTCTTTTGGGCAGATAAAATAGCCTCTAAAAACAAATAGCGATCATCTACCGAGCGTGAACGATCACCTCGTCTAAAAAAAGGCCTTAGAGTAATTAAATTAAAGCCAGGGGCGCGCTCCTTACGCGGAAAATCTCCATCATTTAACCCTAAGATAAAGATATGCTTAAAGGGCACGGCGCGCATGGGCATTAAAGAGCAGAAGTTGACCTTGCCTCTAAGATAGGAGTTCTCATCAACCTTGGCTGCAAAGGCATTAGATAGCATTGAGGCAAGAACTCTTAGCGTAATTTTTGGCTTATTACCAAGCTCTGGCAAGATCTTGGTCATACCACCTAAAGTTCGGATAAACTCTGCTGCCCTATTCTCGCCATCACAGTTTTTTATAAAGCCTCTAAAGAATTCACCTAATACCTCGATCATGGGCCTTTCATCTGATACAAAATCATCTGCATTTTGCTCATCATCAAGATGATAGGAGCGCTTATCTAGCCTTAAATCTTGATCTTTATGCTTAGTAAAGAGATCTCTTATCTCTATAAGCTTGGTAATAAAGTTCTCAAAGCGCCCTAAAAGATTAAGATCTGAGCCCTCAATGCAGTCATAGAGCTCACCACATTCATCGAGATCCTCACCTATCATGGCGCCATTTATCATGCGCGATAAGGCTTTTTTGAAGGTCCATGGAATATCCTTAACCGCCGCCTCATCGTTGGCCTCAACCTCATCTAGGCCCCATCTTGCATTAGCCTCCATACACCAATTAGAAATGACTTGCGCATCATCGGTGCTGATATCAAAGGAAAGTGCAATCTCAGGGATCTGCAAAAGCGAAATAATGAAGGAGAGCGTAACTGGGGTATTACCTATATCTAATAATTTTAAGATTGCAGAGGTTACTGGGCTTTCTCTATCAACCGTTCTATCGCCAATTGCATAAGGAATATAGTTTGGTGATTGTCTATCAATACTGCCAAACACGGCTTCAATTTGCGCTGCATACTGCTCAATATTTGGCGTCATCACCAAAATATCGCGCGGTAGCAGCTCCTCTCCTGCATCCTTGGCTTCCTTAAATTTTTGCAAGATGCTATCGCGCAGTACCTCTATCTCTCTAGTAGGAGTGTGACAGGAGCAGAAAATTAAGCTGTCATCGCCATCCTTGATTTCAGCTATTTCGGCATCATCTAAGGATAAAAGGTTACGCTTGATGCAGGATAGAACATCATGATCTTGAGGCTCCACAAAGCAATTAATAAAATCAGGTGCCTCATTGGGCTTTACTAACAAGCTTAGAATATCGCGTCCCTGACGGCCCATGGCAGTAAGTAAGGCATTACCACCCTCAAGCTCACCATTGTCGCTATATCTAAAATCATCTGTATTTTGCGCATCGGATAGATCCAAGAGCTTGTCTTGAGAAATAGCCTTAGCAATTGAGCTTAAAGGCGAGCTCGTACGCATTCTTGAGCGGATCTCAGCTAAGGCCTTTTTGCTATTATCAATATCTCCCCAATAATCACGACAGGGATTTATTAAAAGCAGATAAACATCAGAGTGCTTGCCTAAAATTCTAAAGAAATCCATTACCTGCTCAGGCATGGAGCTTACACCCATAATAAAAAGGCGTTCAGGTATGGCGCTCTTTTGCGCGGCATTTAAGCTACCATGCGCCAACAGATCCTTTAAATCATCAAGGATCTCTACACGATCTTTATAGGCAAAGGGCTTGCTTTTACTTCCTTGATAATTGGCAAAGCCATTAAGATTATTTTTAAGCATCAACCATAAAAGCGGCTGCCAATCATTAGCTTTTACCTGAGGCGCAATCGTAGTTCCTTTGCTAATAGCTGCAAGATCAGGATCACTTGGCGTTGCTACTTTATTGAAATTTGGCGATTGCTTTAAGAGAGCCTCATAGACCTTGCCATGATAATTAGGATCCTGCACGTAGCGATCAAAATCCTCAAAGGTTAATTTGTTCCACTCTCTTATCCACTCTGGCCTATTCATCTGATACTGATCGAAGGTATCGGCAATGCGATAGCAAAGATCCCAGGCCATGATCCCAGAATTATTCGAGGCTAAGGTTTCATCCTTAACATAGCTTTGCAAAGGCTCAAAAATGCTTTTATAGCGATTTATTAAGGCTTTATCGCCATCTTTCGAGCATGACCAGGTATCCTTAAGTCCCAATAAGGACCAAGCCATGGAATCTCTTGAGAAGCGGTTTAGCTTGTCCTCAACCTTAAAGAGCTTTTTGTATAGATCCCAAATAAAGATCCAAATCTGCGACCAATTAATTCCTGCACAAACATCATTTTTTAAAGCAATCTCTTGTGAGAGATAGGTCTGCATACCACTATTCATCACCAGGATATTTTCATGCGCCAGCACATCAGACAAGGGATGTGACTTAATAATGTAAGCACATACCGAAGCTAACACACTAAGATCATTGGAATTAACAACTTTAAAAGAGGAACCATTATTAGATGTCATAGCAAACTCTTAATATCAAGGTTAAGAAAAGAGGCTCTTAAATCAGGCATAGCTCATGGCTGAGCATAAACTTTCGGCAAATTTTATAACAAATTTTCTTTGCATAATTGGTTATTAGATAATTTTTTAAGCCTATATCACTAAAAACACACAAAACATGTGTACAATCTACCAAACGCAGAAAATTAAATTAAAGATCAGCGTGTTAAAAAGAAATTTTCAATCTGCTAATGATAACTGATTGCTTATAAAAGTTAGTTTTCCTTTGCAATAGAGGGTTATAAATGTCATCACTTTTTGCGTCTTTTCCTGTAGAGCTTGTATCGCCGATCACCATCATCGTCTTATTTGCTTTGATCTTGGTGCTCTGTTGCATCATCTATACAAATTTAAAGAAAGCCACCGCAGTTAGACTATCTGAAAATCAATTAGCTATTGAAAATAACAACCTTAAAGAAAACCTCGACAAATTAAAACTAGACTTTGATAAGCAAGAGCATGAATTACAAACAGTTAAATACAATCTAAGCGCAAGCAAGGAGCTACTTGCGGGCTTAAATAAAGATAAAGAGCATTTAACTGCTGATAAAGTCAAGCTTTTAGCAGAGCTTAATGTACTTCAAAACAATTTTAACGATGTTAGCGAATACAAAGCTCGACTTGAGACACAATTGAAAAGCGCTGAAGAAATAAATGAACTTAGAAGCAAGCAAGCACAGCAACATGAAGCTGAGCTGCAGAATTTCTATGATCATAAGGTAAACGAACTCAAAGCAAATGCTTATAAACGCGAGCAAGATCTTATACAAAATGCCTTGGACAAAGAAAATGCGCTTAAAAATGAATTTCAAGTTCGTCTGCAATCACAGCAAGAGAGCTTTAAGATCGCACAGCAGGATCTTGAAAGCCGCTTATCTAATCTTAGTGACAAGATGCTTAAAGAGCGCGCTGAGGAGCTTAAGGAAAGATCTAGTGCTCAATTTAAAATCACCCTTGATCCCTTTAAGGAAGAGCTTAAGCAATTTAGAGAATTGCTAGATAAGGCACGTAAGGAGAGCTACGAGCAATCTGGTAGATTATCATCTGAGCTTAAACTCATGCAGGAAACCCAACAAACCCTCTCAAAGCAAGCCTTAGATCTTACCAAGGCCCTAAAATCTGGAGGCAAAACCCAAGGTATGTGGGGAGAGCTACAGCTTGAACGCGTGTTAGATGCCTCAGGTCTTACTAAGGGGGTTGAGTATGAGCGTGAGGTTGCAGGAGATAAGACCTTAGGCGAAAATGGACGCCCTGATGTAGTCATAAGACTTCCTGAACATCGCTCCTTAATCATTGATGCTAAATGCTCACTTACTGCCTATGCAGATTGTTGTGGAACTGAGGATGAGGCCGAAAAGCAAAAGGCAATTAACGCCCATATTGCTTCTATTAAAAATCACATCGATGGCCTTAGCAAACGCTCTTATCAAAATTATCGTAGCCTTAATAGTCCTTCCTTTGTGTTTATGTTCGTCCCATTAGATGGTGCTCTACAGCTTGCATTTAATAACGATCATTCAATCTATAGCTATGCTGAGGAGAGAAATATCTATCTAGTATCTCCATCAACTCTTATCCCCTCTTTAAAGGTTGTATCCAATCTCTGGGTGCTATCACGCCAAAACACTCACATACGTGAACTTGCACATGAGGCACAGAAGATTGCGGATAAATTTGATCTAGTAAAGAGATCCTATGATGATGTAATTAGAAAGAAGGATAGCTTTGAAAGATCATTTACCGAGTTTGGAGATAGATTGCTCTTAGGACGTGGCAATTTAAGCAGAATGATCGCAAGCTTTGCAGTCAACGCACCTAAAACCTTAAAGGAAATGGATGGCAAAACTATTGATGTAGATGAGGAGAGCAAGGAACCGTCAGCGACCGATCAGCCCTCGCACGCAAACGAAATCACAACAATTAGGCCGGTAAGTGAGCGCGATAACAGCGAACCTGCCAACGACGGAGATATTTTGAAGTGACTTCAAATGTGCATAAAATAAACAACAAATTTTAGGTAGTGGCTTTGTTTTTAAATCTAGTTATCCTTTGGCTAGGTTAAAAAAACAAAGCATCTAATTTTCGTAGTGCATGTAGCAGACTACGCATCTCACGCCACTTGCCACGGTAATACTCCTCAGCTGCAGCATGAATAGCCATTTTTTTAGGCAAGTTTTCTGGAGTTTGCAAAAGCTCACGCATTTTAGGCAGTAGCACAAATTGCAACCACTGATGAAATTCCATGGTATCTAGACAAAAGGGAATGCTACTAAAAAAAGCATCCTCACTAGGACGCCCCTGCTCATCTAATGCCCATAGCTCAAGCTCCTTTAAAGCATTCTCAATATTTTGTAGATTTTGTGAAATTAAAATGAGCTTTTCCTCTTGTGTCATACAACTGCCTATATTTGCATCCAAAATAAAAAAGGGATCAGGATCCTAACCTAATGAATTGAAATACTGCTCCAAAATATTAACCGCAGCTAAGCTGTCGATCCGCTCCTTGCCATTTTTTAAGGCTTTAAAGCCACCATCTAAAAAGATCTCTTCCTTAGCCGCCACAGAGCTATAACGCTCATCCACAAAAATAACCTTTAATTTAAAATCCGCACTGAGACGATTGCCAAATTTACGTGCCCTTTTAGTCATATCCTGCTCACTACCATCAGCATTTAACGGCAGACCTACTACTAAAATAGATGGCATCCATTCAGAAATAAGCTTTTTTAGCGCTATAGGATCGGGGATCCCATCCTTAGCCTTTAGGGCATTTCTAGGACTTACAATACCAGTTGTGGTATTGCCACTTGCAACACCTATATGCCTTAATCCAAAATCAAAGGCGATCACAGTACTCATAAATTGCTAAAACCTATCGAAAATTAGTGCTCATTACTCTTTATAAAAGTATATAGCTACATAGAAAATGCACTCTGCAAGGCTTAAATGCTAGAGTTTTTCCTTTGCATTTTCCAAAGATAAACATCACAAAAAAGGCGTATAATCGCGCCAAAACTAAAGCAGGAGCTAGGCTTTTTTACTATCCTTGCTAAAGCATCCTGTCCTATCCGACCTTTTTTTACGGATTTTCTATGCTAGAGAATATAAACCCCAAGTCGCCACTTGCGCAGACTTTAAACAAAGTGCCTTTTATTTTACAAATTATAATAGGTCTATGTTTAGGCATCCTCTTTGCCCTCATATATCCTAATGATACCGTAGTGCTTCCTGCACTTGGCACCTTGTTTGTATCAGCCTTAAAGGCCATTGCCCCTATTTTAGTATTCGTGCTGGTATCCGCAGCTATTGCCAAACAAAGGACCGATCAGCACTCATCCTTAAAGAGTGTTATCTATCTATATATCATTTCAATGGTTCTATCTACTATTTTAGCCTTGGTAATGAGCTATGCCTTTCCCTCAACCTTTGCCGAGCTTGCTGATCAGGCAAACGGAGTCAATCCTCCAGAGGGTGTTAAGGACGTTTTATTAAACTTCCTAAAGCAGGCAGTACAAAATCCCATCACCGCACTTGAGACTGGTAACTATATCGGTATCTTAGTTTGGGCTATTGCCTTAGGTGTAATGTTCCGCTTTGCTCACGATAATACTAAAAAGGTTTTAGATGATCTTGCCCAATGCGTAGCAGGTGTGGTGCGCATGGTGATCCGTTTTGCTCCTTTGGGCGTTATGGGCTTGGTCTATTCATCCTGCACTGAAGCTGGTGGCTTTTCAAACCTTCTAAACTATGTGCATGTAGTTTTAGTATTAGTAGCCTCCATGCTCATTGTAGCCTTAGTGATCAATCCTATTCTAGTTGCAGTCTGCACTCACAAAAATCCTTTCCCCATCATCTTTAAATGCTTATCAGAATCTGCAATTACTGCCTTCTTTACCAGATCCTCTGCAGCCAACATTCCGGTAAACATTGCACTTTGCCAAAAGATGGGATTACCAAAATCCACCTATACCATCTCAATTCCACTAGGCTGTACTATTAATATGGCTGGTGCCGCTATTACCGTTGTCACCATGACCATGGCTGCAGCTAATACTCTTGGCATTCACACTGACTTTGGCTCAGCCCTACTTATGTGCTTTGTTGCGGTGCTCTGCGCCTGTGGCACCTCTGGTATTGCTGGTGGCTCCCTAATGCTTATTCCTCTAGCCTGCTCAATTTTTGGTATTGGTAACGATATTGCCATGCAGGTTGTTGGCATTGGCTTTATTATCGGTGTCATTCAGGATTCAACTGAAACTGCCCTAAACTCATCTACTGATGTCGTGCTCACTGCCGCAGCCTGTCACCGTGATGCTCGCTTAGGTACTGGTCCTGCGATCGATCCTAATCCTGTTTTTGAAGAGGAAGGCGAGGAGAACGCCTAATAGTTTTATCTAATAAACCTTCGCTAAAAATCACCTCAAAGCCCAGCATAGTCTGGGCTTTTATATGCAAGAAAAATTCTTAAAGCGTTATCAAAAACAAGTAATGCAAGAATTTATCACAAAAGCGCTTTACTGCACTCTTTTTGCACATTTTCTCCATAAAGCATGCAATCACCGCAAAGTGTTCGCTAATTTTTCCCTAAGACTCCTATAATGCAGACGTAAGCCGCAATTGCGGTATCTATTAATAATAATTACGGAATATCTGCCAATGCTAGAGAATGTAAATCCTAAGTCGCCCTTGGCGCAGACCCTAAACAGGGTACCGTTTATCCTGCAGATCATTATTGGTCTATGCTTGGGTATTATTTTTGCTTTAGTTTATCCCTACGACGAAACCGTATTACCAGCCTTTGGTAATCTCTTTGTTAAGGCCTTAAAGGCTGTTGCTCCTATTTTGGTGTTTGTATTGGTATCAGCTGCTATTGCCAAGCAAAAACAAAATCAGCACTCATCCTTAAAGACTGTTATCTACCTATATTTCATTTCCATGGTGCTAGCATCAACCCTAGCCTTGGTAATGAGCTATGCCTTCCCATCAACCTTTACCGAGCTTGCAAATCAAGCCGAAGGCGTCAATCCTCCTTCAGGTATTAAGCAGGTTTTATTAAACTTCATTAACCAGGCAGTTGAGAATCCGATCTCAGCTCTATTAAATGGTAACTATATCGGCATCTTGGTATGGGGTATTGCCTTAGGTGTAATGTTCCGCTTCTCCCACGATAACACCAAAAAAGTCTTAGACGATTTGGCACAGTGTGTTGCTGGTGTTGTCCGTATGGTGATCCGCTTTGCACCTCTTGGTGTTATGGGTTTGGTTTACTCCTCCTGCACTGAAGCAGGTGGTTTTGCTAATCTCCTAAACTACGTACATGTAGTAGTGGTATTAGTTGTATCCATGCTGATGGTGGCCTTTGTTATCAACCCCTTGATCGTATTCTTCTGCACTCACCAAAATCCCTTCCCGCTTATTTTTAAGTGCGTGTCAGAGTCCGGCATGACCGCATTCTTCACTCGTTCATCTGCTGCCAACTTGCCTGTTAACCTCGCACTTTGCCAAAAGATGGGTCTGCCTAAATCAACCTATTCCATCTCCATTCCTTTAGGTTGCACCATCAATATGTCAGGTGCTGCTATTACCGTAGTAGTCATGACCATGGCAGCCGTTAACACCCTAGGCATTCAAACTGACTTTGGCTCAGCATTATTGATGTGTATTGTCGCTGTACTTTGCGCCTGTGGCTCATCTGGTATTGCTGGTGGTTCCTTAATGCTTATTCCTCTTGCCTGCTCAATCTTTGGTATCGGCAACGATATTGCCATGCAGGTTGTAGGTATTGGCTTTATCATCGGTGTTATTCAGGATTCAACCGAGACTGCTTTGAACTCCTCAACTGACGTAGTCTTCACTGCTGCAGCCTGCCACCGTGACGCTCGCTTAGGTGTTGGTCCTGCAATTGGTGCTCCTGAAGAGGATCTCGAAGAGACCTCCTCCAAATAATAGTTAAATCATAACGATATTCACCTAAATTTTTACATTATGTTAAATCCACGCAACAGCGTGGATTTTTTTGCGTAATTTGCGTTGAGAAAAAGGCTAATATAAGAACGAAACCCCAATGTTGTTTGATTCAACACGATTTGCGTAAGTTGTAAAATATTCTGTGATTAAATGGTGCTAGTCAACAAACTAGGAGAACACTATGAAATCACTCATATCCTCTTTTAAATCCGCTCTTTTGTATCTTTTGAGCCTTATGAAGGTGCTCTGCCTCATGGCTATGCTTTGCGTATCCGCCTTAAGCTTTTGCCAAGATGCCGTCGCCGCTCCCGTATTAAGACAAATCAACATCAGCTTTGATGAGCCCTTTGATGTGGAGAAGGTAAGACAAAATCTGCTGCGCCACTGCGGTCGCGAGGTTACTGCAGAAATCTTGCAATCTGTTTTAGATGAGGTTAACGAATACTTCCGCGGTAATGGTTATCCCACCTCCAAAGCCTATATCCCCGAGCAAATATCAAGTGATGGGAGTATCACGGTAGCCGTGGTCAATCCCTATCTTGAGGATATCGAGTTTAAGAATATCTCGCATGTCAACATTCAAACAAGACGCAAGCTCATGAATGATGTCATGAAGCAGATAGAGCATTCAATAAACTCAGATGAAATGGATTCAGCCCTATTGAAGCTGCAGGACTTATACGCCTTTAGAATTTTTGGTCGCTATGTCAGAGCCCCCTCTGGCAATGATCACATGATCTTAAAGCTCAACATGCGCCCCATGCAGCATCAATATCCCTTTATGGCTTATGTTGATAACCACGGCTCTAAGGCCTCAGGACAGTATCGCTTAGGAATAGTAGGAGGGGTTAGAAATCTTTCAGGTCATGCCGATAACCTAAATTATTACTTCCAAGGCACTAATGAGAAGATGCTAAATGGCGGAGTGGGTTATCGAATTCCCTTAAACTCTCATCCAACGGTTTTTGGCATAGGCTTTAATGCCGGCAGCTATGAGCTTGGCGATGAGTATGAAAAGCTTGGGGCTAAGGGCTATTCCTATGGCGCTGAGGCCTATATTGAGGAGCCTATATTAAGAACTAGAAGCTACGGCTTAAAAACTCGTTTTGGTGGACGCATACGTGCCCTTGAGGATAAGTTTGCTACCTTTGATGTGCGCTTTAAAAAGCGTCAAAGCTTAGGCTTTTTAGAATGCTCAGGCTTTTATAAATATAAGGGCTTTCAATTTTTAGGAAGCACCACGCTAAGCATGGGTAAGACTACAAACCTTGATGATTATGATAGCTCCCCTGAAGGCTCCTTTACTCTTTTAAATGCCGATGCCTCGCTATCCTATCGCCTAATGCCTGGTACTGTCGCTAAATTTGATACCTCCATTCAAAAGGCCTCCCGCCCTCTAGATGGTGCTTTAAGATTTAGTGCAGGAGGCGCAGATAAGCTTTCAGCCTTTACCTCAGCTGAGGCCTGTGCCGATGAGGGTATGTTTGGCTCCATCATGCTTACGCATAAGCTTAATGACAACTTCAATATCTCTCCTCATCTTGATGGTGCCCGTATCTCTAATAAGAACGGTAAGAGTGCCTTCATCAAGGGCGCAGGCTTAAAGCTAGGCTTTGAATCAGATGGCTTCTTTGCAAAACTTGATGGGACTACTGCCATAGGTAAGATCCATGGCAGAGACAAAGCCAAGGTGTTATTGTCGGTAGGCTATATGCTGTCATAGGAACGCAAGGGAGCTAAAGCGCGATCTTGTGCCATTTTAAGCAAAGATCGCTAATGCGGTGAGGCTTGATCTGCAAAGTTGGATCTTAAGAGCCTCGCCGCTTGCTAGAATATTGCTGCAAGACTTTGCACAGAGCGGTACTCTCTTAATTATCGCTCTTGACGTAAGGGCATATTACGTATAATATATGCGCTCGTGAATGGCCCTTTAGCTCAGTTGGTTAGAGCAGACGACTCATAATCGTTTGGTCTCCCGTTCAAGTCGGGAAAGGGCCACCACCTAGAAGCAACCCCTATCGAGGTTGCTTTTTTTCTATCCTACCTAGGCTATATCCTCTTGATCCCACGACTCTAAGAGCTCAGAGAGTGACTTGCGTACCTCTTTTGCGTTGTGTCCTGGAGGCATGCCAAAAAGCTTCTTGTAATCGCGCGAGAATTGCTGTGGGCTTTGATAGCCAACACTAAAGGCGGCACTGTTTACATCTCCCTCTCCACGCAATAAAAATTGCTGAGCCTCATATAGACGCAGGCGCTTTTGATATTGAAGCGGGGAGAAGCGGGTTATTTCCTTAAAATGTCGGTGGAAGGTGGTTGCGGCCATGCCGGCGATGCTTGCAAGCTCATCAATACTGACGTTGTCTCTAAAGTTCTTGCTTACATATTCAATGCTTTTGCGAATACGCTGACCAACCGATCCTGAGCTATACAGTCCTTGCAGGTTACGGCCGGCAGTAGAATGCACTACCAGATAATGGATATCGCGAATTAACAAAGGTGCGCGCTCTTCTATCTGCCCAGGATGATCCAAAAGTCTTAACAGGCGCTCAAAATCCTCAAGCATTTCGTATACGGGGCGATCAATACTAAAGGCATTCATCTCCTCACTTTTGTTATCGTGCATTTTGGCAAGTAACTCGGTAATGAGGGTAGGATCTAGCTTTAGCGACACTGAGGCAAAGGGGTTATCTGGGGATACATCTAGGATCTCAAAGGAGGTTGGCATCTCAACTGAGGTAAGGATCATTGAGCCTGCGCCATAAAAGTAGGATTTATTTCCTATCACTACATGCTTGCGTCCTGCGAGGATCAGACCTACAGATAGGTTGTAGCAACAATTAGGCTCTGATTTTTGAGCCTCAAGATAGTTCATCCCAAGATTGGGGAGCAGCTTTTTAAAATCAGTTTTATTTGCGCTGTGTTTTTTTACCTCATCAATTAAACGCTCTCTTAATTGACGTTCTGCAACTGATTCATCATGACGAGATGCTATATGTATTTCTTCAAGTGTGATCATAAGGGTTGCCTTTGATGATTGTTGGTAATTAGCCTTGTTTTAAAGAGTAAGTGGTAGAGCTTATCACTTGGCTCATCATTTTAAACTTGCACTTTTTGCATAACCTTAGAATAGCATATACTATTTACTTATAGATGCTTTTGACATGGAGGTTTGCTATGGACGGTGACGAAGAGGAATAGCTCTAAGCTTATCCTCCTGATGAATGCTTCCCAAGGTGTGCGCCCAAGAAGAGCACCAAGGATATGCGAAAGGATCTTCAGGAGGATATTTATGCTTTGGTTGGATCCTCAAAGCCTAAAATTATCTGCCCATGCTGTATATCATGGAGCAAGGATACGGTTTCCTTGCATCTAAAGGCATTAAGCAATTGGGAAAATTCCTTACGCTCCTCCTCGCCCTTACGCACTGCTATGACCTTCATGAAGGGATAATCAGGATTGGCTTGATAGGAGTATTTTTCAAAGCAAAAGCCATCACGATGGACATGGAGTCCAACCGCATCGGCAATATTGGCAAAAACAAAGGCCGCGGCTACCTCACTATCATCTAGGGTATCTATAGTATGTTCAGACTCCTCCTTAACGAAACGCAACTTAAGGGGATTACTAATAATGTCATCGAGATCGGCGCGAAAGCCTGCCTTGGGATCGATAGTGATAATGCCATAGTCATTGAGGATATAGAGTGCACGTCCTAGGTTTGCCTTATCCTCAGGCACAATTATGAGATCGCCTGCTTTTAAGTCGTTTTTGCGGTGGCGTTTGTTTGAGTATAAGCACATGGGCTCAATATAGGTGTTAGCAAGAGCCACTAGGTTATAGCCATGTAAGGAGTTTTCCTGAGCGAGGAATTCTCGATTTTGGAAGGAATTAAGATCGATTTCCCTAGCCTCAAGTGACATATTTAAGATGTCATAGGAGCAATACATGCTTATCTTAAGATCTATCCCCAAGGGCACAAGCAGTCGCTTAACACACATCCATGGTGTTTGATCTTCGTCTCGGTATAGACCCAATTTTATGGTAGTGCTCATAACCGCCTCGATCCCTTATCTTGTAATTTTAGTAATGCTCTCGCTGATATATCTTGTATATCAGTTGGGGGGGGGGTAACGCTTTATAAAACAATAAGTTAGCTGTATAAAAAGACAATACAGGGAAAAACTAACCTAAAAAAGGCTAAACCTTAATCTTTGCGATCCCTTGCTCCTAAAGCTTGGGTATCGTTAAACCTTTACCTTGTTATTATTTTTGTAGAGACGGTAAAGGCTC
>CAVHVI010000045.1:0-13164 GCA_963639245.1 Bacteroidaceae bacterium | reverse complement strand
AGTTCTCGGCTAATGAGAAACTTAACTATAACGAGATTGAACAATTTCATAGCGTGGATGATTTCTGGACTATGCTTCTTTGTACTGGATATTTAACTGCAGTTAAAATCATGCAAAATGGAGGCAATAAAGTAATATGCAGAGTGCGTATTCCTAATAGAGAAATTCGCTCAGCATTTAGTCAATGTATTTCAGACTATTATCATTCAAGCCAGGTTAGAAAAGACTTTAATAAAATCACTGAAGCCTTTTTTAAAGGCGATACTAGTGAAATTAGAGGGTTGCTTGAGGATAAGCTTGGAGCTTTTGTGTCCGTGCGTGACTTTAGTACTAAGAGTGTTCCAGAAAATTTCTACCAAGGATTTTTAGATGGCATTTTCTCGCTTAGCTCAAGCCAGATAAAGAATTTTCAATCAAATGCAGCCTCCGGAAATGGGTATGCAGACATTCTCTTTACCTCAAAGGATCATAAATATGGAGTTGTGATTGAACTTAAGAGTGTGAAGAGTAATCAGGAGAGATTATCTGCAGCTCAAGATGCACTTAGACAAATAGAAGAAAAAAAGTATGTTCAAGGTATAGTGCAGATGGAAAGTGACGTACAGTCTGTGTTTTGCTATGGCATAGCATTTTGTCGCAGGGAATGCATGGTGCGGTGCAAGCTTATCGATCCTGAAATCAAGTCTTAGTAAAGATGAATTGGAGATGTTGTTTTTATGTCAGCCCAAGAGCTTGTTGATATCGTAGATGAAAATGACAATGTAGTTGACACTGTAGAGCGGCATATCATGCGCGAAAAGCATTTACCGCACCGAGCAACCTATATTGCAGTATGCGATAAAACAGGTCGTTTTGTTGTGGAGCTTAGAACCTTAACTAAGGACTATGCTCCAGGTCTTTTTGATGCCTGTGTTGGTGGTGTATTGCAACATGGCGAGGATCCTTATTATGGAGCTTTGCGTGAAATGCAAGAGGAAATAGGCATTAAGTATGATCCTCAAAATACAGATTTTATTTCACTAGGTAAGATTAAGGTTCCATATAAATCAGGCCGTGGCTTTTTATATGCGTATCTTTATCTTGCAAAAAGCGATGCCATCACTATTCGTCAAAAAGAAGAGGTATCTGGAATAATGATGCTTAGTTTTGACGAGCTAGTTAAACTTGCTGATGCCTGTACCTATGATTCAATATTGGTATTTAAAGACATAGTTGCCAAGGCAACAGCGCAAGGATACCTTTAACTTAAGGCCAGTAAAATGAGTATTGAATTTCATGGTTGTGTGATAGAAACCGACGATGAAGGGTATCTTTTAAATAGGGATGAATGGAGTGAGGAGCTTATGGAATATATGGCAAGCCAAAAGAACCTTACTTTAACTTTTGAGCATAAGCTAATAATAAATACTGTAAGGCAATATTTTGAACAATATGCTACAACTCCTGCGATGCGTAATCTAATTGCGCTCCTTAAAAAGGAGGGGCATGCAGATATCGCTTCATCAGTTAAGCTTGCTCGTTTGTTCCCAGATGGTGCAGCTAAGACTGCAGCCTATCTTGCAGGTCTGCCAAAACCTGTAAAATGCATTTAAATTGGCGATACTTAAAAGTTTAGGAATTATCACTTGTCAGTAAGAGCACTTTTTGAAACCTTTAAGGATCTCAGACAAAAGCCATTTTGGAAACTTTTGGCCTCTGATAACGGTCCTGAAACTATAGCAATCTTACACACGCTTTTCTTTGATGAAGAGAAGTCGTTAAAGCTATCTATTTTGCAGAGCAGACTTGAGGGAGCGTTAGACGAGCTATCCATTGAGAGTCATGGTCGCGAGCAGGTAAATGGCATTATCAACGATCTGCGTACTAAGGGCTATCTTTCATCGCGCTTTGAATTAGGCGCAGATGAACCTACCTTTGAGTTATCAGTTCAGGCCTATGACGCCCTTCGTTTTGTAGATTCTCAAACAAAATCACGTGTGGCTCCAACCGAGGGACGCCTAGAGCTTGTCACCCATGCTGTTTCCAAGTTAAACGATGATACTAACGGCGATGTTAAGCAACGTATTCGTCGTTTGCGTCTTGAGAAAAAACGTCTTGATAAAAAGATTGCCGATCTTGCTCAAGGTAGGATAAGTCCTATTTCAGATCTTGAAGTTAAATCGCAATTTTCTGACATTATTGAGATGCTTGAGGCTCTAGATGGCGATTTCCTCAGAGTGTGTGATCGCTTCCATGAGCTAGCCGATCTGATCTCTGAGCGCATGATGCAGCACTCAGGAACGCCTGATGAGCTCTTATCTGATTTCTTTGAAAGCTTTGATGAGATCTCTGAAAGTGAAGAGGGGCGTACCTTCCAAGGCTTCTACAAATTCCTAAATGATGAAAAGGAAATGGCAGATCTTGATGCCAATATTCAAGCCTTAAAGGAAAGAGATTTTTGGAAGCAAATGCCTGAGCGTAGTCGCCAGAAGCTATCTGAGATGCGTATAAATCTTATGGAACGTGCCCGTGATACTCAGGCAGTATTAAAGCGACTCTCAGGACATCTAAGACGTTTGGTACAAAGTCGTGAATACTTAAAAAATCGTCGTCTTGCTGAGCTTATTGATGAGACTCGTGCCTTGGCCTTAGCGTTAGTTAAGCAATACGACATCAAGGGCCAAGAGAGTGTACTTCGAGTACATGAAAGCAAAATTGAGATGGTGCAACCGGTAGAATGCCGTCTTGATGATCCTGAGATCGTTGCCAAGGATGAAAGCCTTGAGGTGGCAAAGCGTGTTGATGTTGATTTAAAGGAGCTAAGCGAGCGCATTAATGCTGCAGAGATTAACTATCCTTTATTAAAGCGTCATTTAGCAGAAATCTTACAAGAGCGTACCACGGTAACTATAGGCGATCTTTTGCATAAATTCCCAGCAACTCAGGGCCTTGCAACTGCAATTGGATATATGCGCCTAGCGCAGCAGGCTGCAGTTGCTGGTATTGATGCTCAAGGAGAACATCTAAAAGAGCAGGCAACCTGGATAAATAGACTTGGACAGACCGTGCTTGCAACTATCCCAGTCTATTATTTCTCCACTGTTTCCCTTAAGACCTTGAATATTCAAGCTGAGCAACTGGCAAGCTCCTAGGACATCGTTATGAATGAAAATATAAGTGAACAAAGCGTAGATATGATTGATGACGAGCTTGATGCACAGGCATTGTATCCAGGAGATCTTGGCTCTGAATGCTTTGAGGTGCGTCAGCTTTTAGTATATTTATTAAAAGGTCCTTACCTCTTTCGAGATGATAAGAAGCAATTGTGGAAGGCTCTTATTAATCACACTCAGGAGGTAAAGGTACAGCTTGCCAATTTGTTTTTGGAGCTCTTTATTTCAGAGGCTGACGGTATTGCCTTTGTGCGTCCTGCAAAAACAGGCGATCTTGATGCACCGCAGATCCTGCCTAGCTACACCTATACCTTCTTAGATTCAGTGATGTTAATTTTCCTGCGTGAGCGTCTATTACACTCACAGCAACGTGTAGAGCAGGCCTTAGTTACCGATGATGAGATGGTTAATACCATGCGTATGTTTGATCCATCGGTTAGAAATGATGAGGCCAAGCTTCGTCGTAAGCTTGAGACTATTCAAAAACGCTTTATCACCCGTCATCTTATTATGAAGGTGCAGGGCTTAGATGGCTTTGTGATAAGTCCAATTTTAAAATACGTATTTACTGCAACCGAGCTTTCAGAGCTAAAAGAGAATTACCGTAAAAAGACTGCAGATCTTGAAAAGCGTATGCAGTTTACTGGCCAAACAGATTTAATTGATGATCAGGAAGAAAATCAAGCAGAGCGCAAAGGTGGAGATGAATAATGAGCGATTTATTTGAGTTTTCAGAGCAATTTCGTTTAGTTCGTTTTCAGCTTGCCAATTGGGGTACCTTCAACGGGATCCATGATATTGATATTTCAGAGAAGGGACATCTGTTTGTAGGTGGTTCGGGATCTGGTAAGTCAACGCTCTTAGATGCTATGTCCGTATTGCTAGTGCCTCGTCGTGCCTTGAATTTTAATGCGGCTGCTCGTGAGGGCGAGAAAACTCGCGGAGATAGAAGCTTTGCCTCCTATATTCGTGGCGCATGGTCAAATCAGATGGATGAGCATGGTCAAGCTGAAACCAAATTTTTGCGTGAAGGTACTACTTGGTCTGCGATTGCTCTTACCTATAAAAGCTCGGTTGGTCGTCAGGTAACCTTCCTCTTTATCGGTACCATACGTGGCAGTGCTCGTGATGAGAATAGTATAAATCAGCATTTTTTCTATATTCCTCATGATTTTTCCTTAACTGCGATTAAGGATTTCTCCAAGGCCGACTTATCTATTAATTGGGCTAAAAAGCAGATGCCTGATTGTGAGTATTTCTCACGCTTTAATCCCTTTTGCGAATGCTTAATGCGCTATTTTGGTATCAAAAATGACACGGTGCTCAAGCTTTTGCATAAGGCGCAGTCTGCTAAAAATTTAGGCGATATCAATGATTTCTTGCGCGATTACATGCTTGAGACTCCTGGTACCTTTGAAATTGCGGATACCCTAGTAGATGAATTTTCGCAGTTAAACTCAGCTTGGCTCTCGGTGTGTAAGGCTCGCGATCAAATCGCTGTTTTAGCTCCTGCGCGTACTGCCAAAGAGGAATCTGAAAAGGCCTTAAAAGAGTGTGAGGAGCAAAAGGCCTTGAAAGAGTATGTACATTATTGGCAGGCCTTGATAGAGCACGATCAGGTGATGGACAAGCTACCGACCATTCAAGAGGAGCTTGCCTTAAACAAGGGTAGTTATGATGATAAAACAAGCAGGCAGCATCGAATAAGTGATCGCATCGATGAGCTTAAGCGTATACGCTATGAAAATGGCGGTGCCCAGATCGAACGCTTAGGTAACGAGCTTCAGGGAGCCAAGCAAAAGGAAACTCGTGTAAATCGTGATGCAGCGCTTGCTGAGCGCTCCTTGTCACAGCTTAATCTTACATTGCCAAATAGTGCTCTTGAGTGGGAGCAGACCATGCTCAGTGTACGTGAGCGTGCCGAAAGTGCGCAGCTAGATCTAGAGAAGCTCAGAACTAAGCGTGAGGAGAATATCTCCAAGCGTAAGGATAATGAGGATCGTTTTGCTGAGCTTCGTCGTGAAATTGATGCCATGCAGGCCCACAAGAGCAATATCCCAGGTGAGCTTTTGGAATTGCGTCAGGAGTTTTGCGATGAGCTAGGATTAAGCGAGCTTGATCTCCCCTTTGTAGGTGAGCTCATGCAGGTTAAGGATGAGGATCGTCAGTGGCAGGGTGCCTTAGAGCGTGTAGTACATCAGTTTGCTCTGTCAATTTTAGTTTCAGATGATCACTATCAATCCTTTGCCCGCCTCGTAAACTCACGTCATTTGGGTACTAGGCTTGTTTATCACCGTGTAACCGATATGGCAGGCTCTTATACTGGAGAGTCTGATGAAAATTGTGTACCCTCCAAATTTGATTTAAAGCAGGGACCTTGGAAGCAATGGGTTAAGGCTGAGCTTGATCGTCGCTTTAATTATGCCTGCATTGAGGATACCAAGGATCTTGATAAATATGAGCGTGCAGTAACTATTCAAGGTCAGGTTAAGCATTCACGTACCCGTCATGAAAAGGATGATAGACATAAGGTTACCGATCCTATGTATTGGGTTACAGGCTTTTCAAATCACGAAAAGCTCAAGCTCTATACTGCTGAGGCGCATAAATGTGTAGACAGGATCGAGCGTTATAAGAAGGTACTGCGAGAGCTTGAGGAGCAGGATACAAAGCTTCGCGATCTTCAGGGAGCGGCAACTCGTCTTGAGGATATAGTGTGGGCCGATATCGATAGAGCGGCGGTATTACAGCTGATAAACGATCTTGAAAAGGCCTTAGAGGCTGCCAAGATCGGCAATCGCAAGCTAAATGAAATCGATGAGGAGCTCAGGGCTGAGCAGGCCGCGCTAGTAAAGATTGAGGCAGAGCTACATGAGCTCTTAAAAGAGCGTGGCATGTTTGAAGGTAAGGAGCGCGAGCTTAAGGCTAAGCTTGAAAGCGCCAATCTCATCCTAGCAACCGGGGAGCCTAACGAGAAATTTAATAAGATGCTTGAGCGCTCTGCGACCACCGCCTCTAAGCATATTGCTAAATCCGTAACCCCCAATATGGATGAGAATATCGCCTCACTATGCGTTGAGATCATGCGTATGATTGGCGAGAAGATTAATACTCTATCTGATCGTACTGTAAGTCAGCAGGCCAAGATGGTACAGGTCTTTGCAGACTTTATGCACAAATGGCCTGATGAGAGCTCAGAGCTTACTCCCGATGTTTCAAGCGCTAATGAATTTATGGCCAAGCTTACTCAGCTTGAAAACGACGGTCTGCCCAAGTATGAGCAACGCTTCCGTGAGCTCTTAGAAAACACTACCTCTCAAAATCTTATCGATCTTAATACTCGTCTTGAGGATGAGCGTCGTTCCATTAAGGATCGTCTAAAGGAGGTTAATACCTCATTATCCTTAGTTCCGTTTAACCGCCTCGATGATAAGGTGACTCACCTGCGCATCAGCGTTGATGATAGAAATTTAGCCGAGGTCCGTGAATTTAGATCTCTTTATAAAAAGGTGATGTTTAACAGCAATGAAGACACTCTTACTGAAGAGATCGCTGAACGTCGCTTTGAGCAGCTAAAGAAGCTTGTCAATAAGCTTGCAGGAGGCAGTGCAGATGGCAGTGTGGCTCCTACGCTTGCAGATAAGAGATGGCGCGATAATGTGCTTGATGTAAGAATGCATGTTGAGTTCCATGGCGAGGAATACGACGAGGACGATAAGGTTATTGAGATCTATGAAAGCGGATCGGGTAAATCAGGTGGTCAGCGTCAAAAGCTTACCACTACCTGCTTAGCTGCCGCGCTTCGCTATCAGCTAGGTGGAACTGCTGATACCATGCCAAAGTTTGCGCCGGTGGTCTTAGATGAGGCCTTTGATAAGGCTGATAGTGACTTTACCGATATTTCCTTGCAGATCTTCGAGCAATTTGGCTTCCAGCTCATTATTGCAACTCCCTTAAAGGGCGTACATACCATTGAACCTTATATTGGTAAGACTGATTATGTAGTCTGTCATAACCGCAATGACTCTCATTTGCAGGAAATTGATCTTAAGGTTTTAACCGGAGATGAGAGTGTAGCCATATTGCAGTCATCATCTTTACAAGCTGATGATGCTCCTGCTCAAGAGACGACTAATTAATAGATGCAGTGCTAAAACTTTATAAAAGGCCATAGCTATTCATGAAGGATGTAAGCGCATTAAAAAAGGATCTTGCAGGCAAGCTTAAACGTAGGGTACGCACCTTGCTATTAAGTGAAGCGCGAAACGATCCCTTTGATGAGGTGAATATTCCGTTAACTCCTCAGGCTAAGGATTTTGGGACAGATCTTAGTGCGCTTAAAAAGTGGTGCCGAGAGCTTGAGGATTTTGCATCAAGGCTAGGGGATGCTGAGCTTATAAAAAAGCAGGTTGCCTGGAAGAGCTTTGGCTTTTCCTTTGAGATCCCGGTAAACCTTTTAATTAAAAGCAGTAAGGCTTTGTTTTTAGGGGCAAATACCACTCCTTGCTCATACAGCGTCTTTTTAGAGGCGGTAAAGCTGTTAGGAGATGTTAATAGCCCTTATAAGGGTGCTATCTGTGAGGTGTTGGCATCTGAATTTTCTCTAATTACAGGATCTGATGCCAAGGACGATGCTGCAAAGCTAAGTGCCTTAGTTGAATTTTTATTAGCCCATCCAGAGGCTAATTGCTATATACGCGAGATCCCTGTATTAGGCTTAGATACCAAGTGGTTTGAAAGGCACAAGGCCATGACCGCACAAGTGCTATCAAAGTGCTTAAAGGAGGATATCAGCACTGACAGCATCATGGGCAGATGGAATTTTAAAACCGTTCCTACTCTTATGCGTGTACGTCATGCAAGCGTCTTTGTCTCAGCTATCAATAGTGATGAATTAGTGATGCTACCTGCATCGGTAATGAGCAGACAAATTCCTCGAGCATTAGTGGTAATTGAAAATATTGCTACAGGTATGTCTTTAGATGTTCCTGATGATATCCCAGTTATTTTAGGCCTTGGACGTGATATAAGCGCGTTAAAGAGTATCTGTTGGATAAAAGAGGTCCCTCTTTTTTATATGGGTGATCTTGATGCCCATGGCTTGATGATAGTCTCTGAGCTTAGAGCCATAGCACCTAAAGCTTGTACCATCATGATGGATATGCAGACTTTGAGCACTTATTTGCCGATGGCAGTTGCCGATCCTACTGAGGATAAAAAGCAATTGCAGCTGAGCGCGTTAACTAATAAAGAGGAAGCGCTATATCAGGAGCTCTTGTATAAAAAGCTACGTCTTGAGCAAGAGCGTATCCCCATTTCAATTATCTCAAACACCTTTCAAGAGCGTTTAGCTAAGATTTAAGTTGTATGTGGAGCTGTTTGCCTATCGCTCTAGTGCCTGCAAAAAATATCAAAGCTGATTTTTTTGCACTTTAATGCTATTTTTAGCGTTTTTCTTGATATAATGCCGCGAATTTATAAGGAAACATCATGAGTAAAGCTATCGTAATCGCAGTTGATGGCCCTGGTGGCGCAGGAAAGGGTGAATTAACCCGTCGTCTAGCCTCTGGTCTTAACTTCGGTCTTCTCGATTCTGGTGCTATCTATCGAGTGCTTGCATATGCTGCACGCAAGGCTGGATTGGCATTATTTGATGAAGAATCCTTATGCCGTGAAGCTGAGGTGATGAACTTGAGCTTTGAGGTTGAAGGTGACGGTGTGCACGTGATGTTAAATGGCGAGGATGTATCCTCTGCTATTCGTACTGAGGAAGCTGGAGTAAATGCCAGCAAGGTTGCACAATTCCCTTCAGTACGTCAGGCATTATTACAGCGTCAGCGTGATTTTAGACAGGATCCTGGACTAGTCGCTGATGGCCGTGATATGGGAACGGTAGTGTTTCCTGATGCCCAAGTGAAGATTTTCTTAGATGCAGATGCTGAGGTTCGCGCACAGCGCCGTGTAAAGCAGCTAATGGCTGTAGGCAAGAGTGCCGACTATAATGCAGTACTGCAGGAGATAAAAGAGCGCGATGAACGTGATAGAAATCGTAAGGTAGCACCGCTTAAGCCTGCAGCCGATGCGATTGTCATCGATTCATCTAATATGGATATTGCCGCTGTCTATCAAAAGGCAATGGAAATTATTAAAGAGAAAGTCGCGCTATAGTTTTTGGCCAAGTGGCCTGAGCGAATGCATGGAAGCGTTCGTATTTAAACAACACCCCGTAGCATGACGCGAAAGGGAACTATGAGATATACCTTAAATGGAATCATTTGCAGAACTTTTTGAAGAGTCCTTAAAAAATACCGAGACCCGTCCTGGTGAGATGGTCAAGGCTAAAGTTGTAGCTATCGATAACGGCTTCGTCGTTGTTGATGCAGGCCTTAAGTCTGAGTCCTACATTCCTGATGATCAGTTCAAGAATGCACAGGGCCAGCTCGAGGTTAACGTTGGCGATGAGGTTGACGTTGCTTTAGAGTCTGTTGAGTCTGGCGACGGTGCTACCATCCTTTCTCGTGAGAAGGCTAAGCGTAACGAAGCTTGGAAGAAGCTTGAAGATGCCTTCAACAGCAAGGAAATCGTTACCGGTGTTATCGACGGTAAGGTTAAGGGCGGCTTCACTGTTCAGTTGGGCGGCATTCGTGCCTTCCTCCCTGGCTCTTTGGTCGACACTCGTCCTGTTCGTGACACCACTCCTCTTGAGGGCAAGGAACTTCAGTTCAAGGTCATCAAGCTTGATCAGAAGCGCAACAACGTTGTTGTTTCTCGTCGTGCTGTTATCGAGGCTGAGCATTCTACCGATCGCGAGAAGGTTCTCGCTACCTTGGCAGAAGGTCAGGAAGTTAAGGGCATCGTTAAGAACCTTACCGATTACGGTGCATTCGTTGATTTGGGCGGCGTAGACGGCTTGCTCCACATCACCGATATGGCTTGGAAGCGTGTTAAGCATCCTTCTGAGATCGTTTCTGTCGGTCAGGAAATTGACGTTAAGGTTCTCAAGTTCGACCGCGAGCGTCAGCGTGTTTCTTTAGGCCTCAAGCAGCTTGGTGCTGATCCTTGGGCTGATGTTGCTGGTCGCTTCCCTAAGGGTGCCGACATCGAAGGTAAGGTTACCAACATCACTGATTACGGTTGCTTCGTTGAGATCGCCGACGGTGTTGAGGGCTTGGTTCACATCTCTGAGATGGATTGGACTAACAAGAACATCCCTCCTTCAAAGGTTGTTTCTGTTGGCGAGTCTGTTAAGGTTAAGGTTTTGGATATCGACGAGGATCGTCGCCGTATCTCCTTAGGCCTCAAGCAGTGCCGTGTTAACCCTTGGATTGAGTTTGCTGAGAAGCACTCTAAGGGTGAAAAGGTTACCGGTAAGGTTAAGTCCATCACTGATTTCGGTATCTTCATCGGCTTAGATGGTGGTATTGATGGTTTGGTTCACCTCTCTGACATTTCTTGGCAGCAGAACGGTGAGGAAGCTGTCCGTAACTTCCAGAAGGGTGATGAGTTAACCGCTGTTGTTCTCCAGGTAGACCCTGAGCGTGAGCGCATCTCCTTAGGCTTGAAGCAGATCTCCTCCGATCCTTTCGCTGAGTACTGCGCAGAGCACAAGAAGGGCTCTATCGTTAATGGTACCGTTGCTGAGGTTGACGCACGTGGTGCTACCATTACCTTAGCTGATGGCATCGTTGGCTACATCCGTGCCTCTGATGTTTCTCGTGATCGCGTTGACGACGTTGCCTCCGTATTGAAGGTTGGCGATGCTGTTGAGGCTAAGTTCATGAGCGTTGATCGCAAGACCCACCAGATCTCCTTGTCTATCCGTGCTAAGGATGAGGCTGAGGAGAAGGAAGCTATTGAGTCTCTCAACAATCAGCAGTCTTCTGAGCCTACTACTACCGCTATGGCAGCTGCATTTGCTGCCGCTGGTAAGAAGGACTAATTTAGCTAGTTAGTATTAAGCTAATAGCTAGTTAATAAAAATCCCAGGCATGTCCTGGGATTTTTGTATGTGTAGCATTGAGAGCAAATTTTGCCAAATTAGTCCTAAATGCAAAGCCTCTAAATTTCAATTTCCTCTATAAGACAGCTGTGCTTCTTACTTCTCTTATCGTAATTTATACCGATCAATAAGATCTGCCCTTTATAATCGTCAAAGAAATCTTGGTATTGCTTGGTCTTTATTTGTTCTATTGCTGCTTGGGCGCTGGAATTGTATTTAAGCTCGATGAGCAATGCCGGCTTATTAATTCCCTTTTTAGGCAAGTAAATCATATCTGCAAAGCCAAGGCCTGCAGGAAGTTCTCTTTTAACGCTATATAAGCCATTTGATAGGAGCAATGACAAGGCTATTACGCAGGCAAGAGAGTTTTCGTCGTTGTATTTGAGTATTGATGTATGCTTAGCGTGCGCTTTATCAAATAGCGCGGCTACCTTGTCGCAGTTTTTAGACCAAATGCTCTGCATTAGCTCATTGGTCTTATCGATCAATTCATAAATCCCCGCGTACTCCTTATTATCAGAGATCGAGTTGATGAACTCACTTCTAATCTCAAGATTGGGGATCTTGACTATGCATTGATAGGAGTCATCGATAATAAAGTTACAATTTTGCGTGATCGCCAAATAGCCTAAATGGATGAGCAGTGTTAGCACATCATCTTTGCTTTTAAAGGAGGATAAATCATTTTGAAATTTGGTGAAGTTGACGACAATGCTATTGCCGGCAATGAGCTTTACTATATCCTCTTTTAGTCCATCAAAATTTAGATTTATGTATTGTTCGAGTATGCGGAAGGTTTCTGTTTGGCTCCAATAGCTACCAAAATGCTTATTGAGCACGGCACTTACTACGGAGTTTGGGTTATATATATGAGCAAGGTTTGAAAAGGAGTAGCCGTCATACCATCTTTGCATTTGCTCAAAGCTTAACTCGTGCCTTTTACAAAGCATATTTACCTCAGCTGCGGTAAAGCCGATGAAGGGGGCGTATTGATAGGGGGCAGTCATGGAGTATTCAAGAAACATATTAAGTGCGCTTTGAGTGCCGTATTTTTTAATAGGCAAAATGCCTGTCATATAGGCAAGTGCAATATATTCCTTGTCCTTTAATAATCCCTTAAGCCACTCTAAATATAGCCTTTGCCCCTCAAGATCATTTTTGGCCTCTCTTAAGATGCAATCCCACTCATCGATGATTACCACAAATCTCTCATGAGTTTTTGCATTAATCGCCTTTAAGAAAAGCTGCAGATCGTCTGCTTTTTCAATATTTAAATCCTGATAGAGGTTATTTAGCTCTGAAATTATTAGTTTATTTAGGGCATGTAGTGCATCAGTAACATTTTGATTATGACTGTTAAATTCATCAGTCATATTAATAAAGATGACATGATGCTTATTTATATTGTTTAGGTATGAAGTACTTTTTGAAATCTTAAGAGTGTTAAAAATGCATGTGCTATCGATGCCAAATTCATAATAGGCACAGAGCATTTTGGCTGTGAGAGTTTTGCCAAAGCGTCTTGGGCGGGAGATGCAGATACACTTCTTTTCAGATCCTAAGGCTTTGTTCGTAAGCTCAATTATTTCGGACTTGTCTACAAAATAGTCAGAGAGAGTGAGCTCCTTAAATATCGCTACAGGAGGATCAATGTAAATACCCATTTTGCTACCTCTGACTAAATCTCGTTACTATTCTATTACATTAAACAAACACTAAGCTTAGCATTGAGCATTTCTCTTAGGAAACTTCATTTTTAATAATTGCAAAACTCACATCCCAAAATTAAAGCAGCCTTTGCCGATAGGCTTTTAAAAGCAATATTAGGATGAGCTTTAATATAGCTTTCTAGATCCTCTTTGTATACCGTGAAATTCTTTTGCGTGGGCCTAAGCTTGCCATCGTTGCAAAGGGTTTCAATTAAATTATTATTTTTAAGCTCTGCAAGATATGGATCATCCTTTAATTTAATTCCAGCGTGAGAATATTCATTATCAAAGGCTAGATCTACAC
>CAVHVI010000044.1:0-13537 GCA_963639245.1 Bacteroidaceae bacterium | reverse complement strand
AACTTAGCTTGCAGAAAAAATCAAATTTTTTCCTCAGGCTCAACACGCTCTGATTTTTTTACAACGTTGATAGTCTCCTTTGCATCAACAAGCTTTGAGTTGGCCTCACTATCTTCATTAGCTACATCTTTATTATCAGCTGATGCTTCAGGTTCTACGACATCTTCCTCAACATCATTGATAACATCTTTATCCACAGCCTTGTCATCAGCCTCAGTATTAAAATCCTCAAGATGCTTTCCACCTAACATCTTCTTCAAGCTATCCTCGACCTCCAGCTCATTTTGTGGAGTAAATAAAGAGCCATCTGTTGATGAAAGCTTAGAGGCAGCATCATTCATAAACTTTGCATAAGCGTGATAGCTCTTATCAAGCTCAGAGAAGAGCTCAGATGATGTTTTAAACACTTCATCTAAAACTCGTTTTGAGGCTGCAAGCTCGCGCTTAGTACGCGTCAGCTCATCCTGCATGCGATGATTTGGTAGGAATTTCACCAACCCCATGGCATAGCATCCAGCACCAAGGAAGAAGCCAACAATAAAACCAACAACAATAAGCATGTAAATCATGATGAATTTCCTAAGTTCAGAAAATAACTAAAAGACAACTGATCATAAATTCTATATGGAAATCAAAAGTTTTTTAGTGGTACTGAGCAAAGAAATCAAAACATTTAATAAAATTTCTCTGCCTTATACATGGATACAGTAATGACATTTTTACAGATCAAAATTAGCAAAAATTTTTTTTAAGACTTACTCTCCTTTGAAAACGCATTTTCATGCGAAAAAATAGCTTAATTTTGATAAAAAAAAATAAAGAACGTGTATAATACGCACGCCCCTTTAGTCGGGCAACGGATTCCCACCCGTGTCGGCCTGGCGCAAACCTGTCGCGAGGACGGTTTGTTTGGAAATTTACCAGAGAGAATTCTCTGATTTTTTAGGATCAGTAATGATCTGAAATAAAGGGTTAATAATGAAAACTTATGTTGCTAAGCCATCCACTATTAAGCGTGAGTGGTTTGTCATCGATGCAAATGGCCAGACTTTAGGCCGCATCGCCACTGAGATTGCAAGCCGTCTGCGCGGCAAGCACAAGCCGGAGTACACTCCTTTCTTAGATACCGGTGATTACGTCATCGTAATCAACGCCTCTAAGGTTAAGGTTACCGGCAACAAGTCTCTTGATAAGAAGTACTATCACCACACTGGCTTCCCAGGTGGCATTAAGGAAGCTTCTTTCAACGAGCTGCAGCAGCGCAAGCCTGAAGAGATCATCGAAAGAGCCGTTCGCGGTATGCTTCCGAAGGGACCTCTTGGCCGTGCCATGTTCCGTAAACTCAAGGTGTATGCTGGTGAGACCCACAATCACGGTGCTCAGCAGCCTCAGGAACTCAAGATTTAAGGAGCAATAGGAAATGGCTGCAAATCAGTATTACGGCACTGGCCGCCGCAAGGAATCCACCGCCCGCGTATTCATTAAGCAGGGCTCTGGTAAGCTTGAAATCAATGGCAAGACCTTAGAGCAGTACTTTGGCCGTCCGACCTCACGTATGGTCGTGACTCAGCCTCTAGAGTTGCTTGAGCTCACCGACAAGTTGGACATCTATGTCACCGTAGTCGGCGGCGGTATCACCGGTCAGGCCGGCGCTATCCGTCACGGCATTACCCGTGCATTGATCCAGTACGACGAGACCTTCCGCTCTGCACTTCGCAAAGCTGGCTTCGTTACTCGTGATGCTCGTGCTGTTGAGCGTAAGAAGGTTGGTCTCCACAAGGCCCGCAAACGTCCTCAGTACTCCAAGCGTTAATATCGAATTGGCTATCAATTCAAAAGACCGGGCTTGCCCCGGTCTTTTTTTGTGTCAGCGTATTAAGAAATTAAAGGAAAGTTTTTTCCTACATTCTGCCTCTTCTTTTTGCTCTCTCCTTTTTTTTAAATTATGGAGCAATAAGAGCAAAACTTACTTTTTACCTCGACAACTCTTCAAATACTTCACATAGAAATACGCGCTTTGTAAAATGAGCACATTCAATGCAGGAGCACTATATGACAAGACTCATCAAATTTCATCCATATTTATTTAACGCCTACTACAGCTGGTTTATTGATAGTGGCGTAACTCCTCACCTTCTAGTAAATACCAATGTACCAGGAGTACAGGTACCAATGGATTATGTACTCGCAGATAAAACCATAGTCTTATCCATAGGCGCTGGTGCGGTAAAGGATTTTATCTCTGATGAAAAGGGGATCTCCTTTAAGACCACCTTTGGCGGCCATCTTGAGGATATCGTCGTCCCCTATCAGGCCATGGAGCAATTGATCGCTAAGGAAGAGCATATAGGAATTCCCTTAGCAGCCGCGATGAATGCCTTAGATATTTCATTAGGCGCATGCAAGGATGATGATCCAGACGAGGAAGAAAGTTCCGTAATGGAATTCGTCACCGATGACGACAACAGCCCTGAAAATAAGGATAAAGAAGATAGCAACAGTACTGATGCAGGCTTTGAGTTCGTAATAGATGATGACGAGAAGAAGTAAGGCGGGAGTAAGTCTGTAAAAGCTATCGCGGTAGTGCTAATCCGCAGTAAAATATACCTTATAAAAAAGCCTGGATAAACCAGGCTTTTTCTTTTGGAAAAGTATCTATTAGACCTTCTCGCGAATACGTGCTGCCTTGCCGGTAAGCTTACGGAGGTAGTAAAGCTTAGCACGGTTAACGTCACCACGACGGGTAACCTTAACAGAGGCAATCAAAGGAGAATGGGTCTGGAACACACGCTCAACGCCTTCACCAGAAGACATCTTACGAACGGTGAAAGAAGAGTTCAAACCACGATTACGCTTAGCAATAACATTGCCCTCGAAAGCCTGAAGACGGGTCTTTTCGCCTTCAACAACCTTTACTTCGACACGAACGGTATCACCAGGGAAGAACTCAGGGATATCGGTACGAAGCTGCTCTTTCTCGAGTGCGTCAATAATAGGATGACTGGCCATTTGTATGCACCTTTCAAAATAAAAGTTAAAACCTTATTCACCCTTGCTCTGAAGATAGTGGCTTAAAAGCATACTCTCTTCTTTACTCAGGTCTCGCCCTTCAAGCAGATCTGGACGTCTATCATATGTTCGTCCCAAAGCCTGCTCTAGGCGCCAACGCCGGATCTTTTCATGATCTCCACTCATCAATATCGCAGGAACTTCCATTCCGTCGATCACCTCAGGACGTGTGTACTGAGGAAAATGAAGCAGACCTTGTGCAAAAGTATCCTCTTCAGCGTTACGAATGTCACCAAGAACCCCTGGTTCCATTCTTGAAACTGCGTCGATGATGCACATTGCGGGAAGTTCCCCTCCCGACAGCACGTAATCACCAACTGAAACCTCCAGATCGACTTCAGTCTGAAGGACGCGTTCATCAATGCCCTCGTAGCGACCTGCTACTAAGATCATTGAACCCCATTCATGGAATCGCGTGACCAGAGAGTGATTGAGCTGTGTTCCCTGAGGGGACATACAGACAACCTTTGTTCCGGAAGGGGCATCACGCTTAGCTGCATGAATTGCATCTCTAAGCGGTTGAACCTTCATCAGCATCCCAGGACCGCCACCATATGGCTTGTCATCCACGGTCTGATACTTATCGTGAGTAAACTCACGGGGATTATAAGTATGGACCTCAATAAGTCCACGCTCACATGCCCTACGCGTCACTCCAGATTGAGTGATCGCCGTAAACATTTCCGGAAAGAGCGAAATACAACCAAACCACATGGTTAGTAATCTTCGCCCCACTCTACCCTAACCGTTCTCGCTTCGAGATCAACAGCGGTAACGATCGGGCCTGCGACATAAGGAATCAAGATATCATCTTTCTTACCTAATGCCGGGCGGTCAGAGGGAGACACCACCATAATCGGGGAGGCTCCTTGATCCCATATTCTCGACACTTTGCCGAGCACTACTTCGTTGATGCCGATCACCTCACATCCGATCAGATCGGAGAGATAGATCTCGTCATCACTAAGCTGGGGCAGACTTGAACGTCTGATCCCTATATCCATTCCTGCAAAAAGCTTTGCTTCCTCAGGAGTGGCGGCCACATCTAACTTTGCCACAAAGGCGCCATTGTGTGGTCTGTAATCTTCAACCCGGACCTCACGCCATTCTCCCCCGCGTCGGCGGATATACCATGGCGAGTAGTCAAAAAGATCCTCTGGTTGGCTTGCGAAAGATTGAACCTTCATCCAACCCTTCAGTCCATAGGCAGAACCAAGTCTACCGATGGGACGCGGCGAATCGTCTGCCTTTAAAGCAGCCAAATTCGATTAAGCCTCAGCAGAAGCGGCAGCTTCTTCAGCGGCCTTCTTAGCAGCTTCAGCCTTGGCAGCAGCCTTAGCAGCTACAGCCTTGTCGTGCTTATCCTTACGAGCCTGAGCAACAGCCTCAGCGCCCATCTCGTTTTCTTTGATCAAACGAGCAACACGATCAGAAGGCTTAGCACCCTTGCTGATCCAGGCGTTGATTGCGTCCATGTCTAAACGAAGACGAACTTCCTTGCCAGAAGCGATCGGGTTGAAGAAACCGACCTGCTCGATGAAGCGACCAGAAGCAGCAAAGCGTTGATCAGCAACGAGCACGTGATAGAAAGGACGTTTGTTGGTGCCTAAGCGGCGTAAACGAATGACTACCATTTCGCATTACCTTTATAAAAATGTCAGCTCAGCAAGCTGAGCTGTAAAATTAACTAAAAATACAGTCGCACTATTATACATGCGAACGCATAAAAATCAAGATCTCTATGGTCAATAACCAAAAGACTGATTTAATTCATAGAAAATGGCTTATAAATCGAATTAACGGCGCTTAAACATGCCACCAAGTCCTGGCATTCCGCCCATACCACCCATGGATCCCATCATGCCACGCATAGCTGATGCCATCTTACGCATGCCTCCCTTGCCCATCTTCTTCATCATCTTTCTGGTCATTTCAAATTGACGCAGTAGCTGATTTACCTCATGGACCTGCACACCTGCACCCATAGCAATACGCTTTTTACGCGATCCCTTGATGATATCGGGATTACGACGCTCCTTAGGAGTCATGGAATTGATGATAGCCTCAAGATGATCAACGGCCTTATCGTTGACTTTGGACTTAATATCATCTGAAATCTTGCCCATGCCTGGGAGCTTATCTAGAAGACCGGTCATGCCGCCCATCTTTTTCATCTGCTGGATCTGCTCACGGAAATCATCAAAGGTAAAATCTTCACCCTTTTTGATCTTATCGGCAAATTTCTTTGCCTGATCCATATCGGCATTACGTTGCAAATTCTCAATTAAGGACAATAAATCGCCCATATCGAGAATACGGGAAGCGATACGATCAGGATGGAAGGGCTCTAGAGCTTCAATCTTCTCACCCATACCGATAAACTTAATGGGCTTACCGGTGATCTCTCTTACAGATAAAGCAGCACCACCACGGGCATCACCATCAGCCTTTGTCAAGACTACGCCGGTTAATGGCAAGGCCTCAGCAAAAGCCTTAGCAGTATTAGCTGCATCCTGACCAGTCATGGCGTCAACGACGAAATAGGTCTCAATAGGATTTACAGTTTTATGTAATTCCTTAACCTCGTTCATCATGGCCTCATCTACTGCCAAACGACCTGCAGTATCAAGGATCATGACATCGTAGGCCTTAAGCTTGGCCATCTCTAAGGCAGCCTTAGCAATTTCCACTGGCTTATCCTTAGGATCTGATGGGTAGCAATCGATTTGCACCTGCTCACCTAAGGACTTTAACTGATCCATAGCGGCCGGACGATAGGTATCAACCGAGGTCATCAAGACCTTTTTCTTAAGGCGATCTCTTAAGAAAAGTGCAAGCTTAGCAGCCGAGGTAGTTTTACCAGCACCCTGAAGACCTGCGAGCAAAATAACAGCCGGAGGCTGGCAAGCAAGATTAACTTCAGCAGTCTCGCCACCCATGGTATTGATGAGCTCAGTGTGAACTGCCTTAATAAATTCCTGACCAGGGGTTAAAGATAGAGCAACCTCCTGACCTAGGGCGCGCTCTTTAACACGATTAGTAAAGGATTTGACAACAGGCAATGCCACGTCTGCCTCTAATAAGGCGGTACGCACCTCACGGAGGGTGTCTTTAATATTATCTTCAGTGATACGGCCTTTGCCGCTGATATTCTTTAAGGTGCGATTTAATCTTTGAGTAAGGTTGTCAAACATCTTGTTCCTCGATGGCGGTGACGCTTTATACCTACGTCAGCGCACAATACTGCTTGAAATCTGATCTGATTATTGTAAACGACAACAGCGTGATTTTTGTAGATTTTGCACTATTGCTGTAGAAAACAGCGGAGATCATTTAGAAAAGCTAGCAAAAATAAAGGAAGGGAGCCTAAGCTCCCGTAATTGCTAATATTCGTAGGCTACCTGCTTATTGCGAGCTACTACCTCAGGAGGCAGACGCTTACTAAGCTCTTCTTCTAAATACTTTTGCTTAAGCTTGGAATATTCATCCTTGTAATTTGCATGATAAAGCCAAGAGAAGGCCTCTTCATACATAGCTGGAGTACCATAGCCTCGAACTAGCATATCGGCCCAACCAAGACGTCCACTTTTAGAGCCTAAAACCGCTGAGGTATGCATATAGCGCTCAGAGAGCTTATGATCGACCTCTACCATATAGCCATTTTCATAATAGAAGGCCATACGCTCAAGCGCGGGACCATAGGCCTCTTGAGCCGCCTTTTTTATATAGGAAAGCCCTAGGTCCTCATCCTTTTTGACACAGATCCCGTTAATTAGCATATCTCCCCAAGCAAACATAAAGGCAGGGATCCTAACCAAACGGGCCCTATCCTCAATATCAGGCGTAAACTGACATCTATCTTGATCGCGGATCACGCTAAAAAGAGAGTGATCCTCAATGATGGCACTAAGCTTTTTGGAGGAATAAACCTCGGTAGCAGCATGCTCACGCGCAGTCTCAAAGGCATTTTGATTTTGCGAGAAGGTATCAGACTTTGCATGAATTACCGTGGCCTGAGCAGCCGTTGCTGGATCATAGGAAGCACTTTGGAGCGCATATACTGGGGTACAAAAGCATAACGCCAGCAATATAAATTTAAATCTAAGCTTACTCATCTGCGCCCCTACAAAAGTTGTCATACCTCCTATAACGGAGCAGAGGCTGTTTTCTTTAGGCAAAAGAAAAGCCTCCACAGCTTTTAACTGCAGAGGCTATGCTATTAATTAATAAGCAAAATTACTTATTCTTAGCAACCCAGTCCTTAGCGAACTCGACACCCTTGTCGATGTTCTTCTTAAGGGTCTCAGCAGCACCGTCGATAAGCTTCTGCTCGTACTCAGAAACCTTACCCCAGTCAAGAACCTTCTCCCAACCAGCAGTACCAAAGAGTACGCGCTGAGCGAAGAACTGACCATACTTGTTACCGCCTTCAACGTAAGCATTCTCGGTAACACCAGTCTTGCCCTGAAGACCATCAACGATCTTAAGAGCAAAGCGTGCACCAGCAGCAGCCATGGACAAGGTAGCAGAGCCAGCACCAGCCTTAGCCTCAACAACCTCAGTACCAGCGTTCTGGATACGATCGGTCAACTGCTCAATACGCTCCTGAGACAATGCATCATAGCCTAAGGTCTTAGAGAGCAAAGGAATGATGGTAACGCCGCTGTGGCCGCCGATCACGTTGATACGAACGTCCTTCTTGGACATGCCGTATTCTTCACCTAAGAAGGTCTCAGAACGGAGGGTATCAAGTACGGATACACCGAAGAGACGGTGAGCATCATAAACACCGTTAGCCTTCAAAACTTCTGCAGCAATTGCAACAGTTGAGTTAACAGGGTTGGTGATGATAGCAATGCATGCCTTAGGAGCAGCAATAGCAACGTTGTTGATCAAGCTAGCGATAATGGAAGCATTGATGTTGAAAAGATCATCACGGGTCATGCCAGGCTTACGGGCAACACCTGCAGAAATAACAACAACATCAGCATCCTTAACACACTGCTGAACAGGAGCAGAATCAGCAGGAGCACCAGTAAAGCCTTCAACCTCAACATCGGTAGGGATGTGGCTTAAATCTTTAGCAACACCAGGGGTGAAAGGTGCTACGTCATAGAGGCTCAACTGTGAGCCAGCAGGAAGGTTGGTCTTGAGGATTAAAGAAAGGGGCTGGCCGATACCGCCGGCTGCGCCTAAAACTGCAACTTTCATCAGTTACTCCTAAAACAAAAAAATTCTTTAATAGACCTATGTTGCTTTTGCACACAAGTCCTATTGCACTAAGCTTATCGGTAGCATTATAACAAACTGACTTGTATACATTTACGAAAAAATGTCGCTTCTAGCACCTGTTTACAAATAATGCAAATTATTCTGCAAAAATGGCATTATCAATTTGAGGTGCACTAAGCTCGGTCAGACTTACCACCTGGATCTCAGAGTCACGCGCGCCAGTTTTAGGATTTGGATAATCGGTAATTGCCGGAAGCTTAGGAACGGCATTTTCAGCAAACTCAGGACGTCCACAGAAGAATACTATTTTGCTGACATAGTCCGAAGATTCTATGGTTTTTAGACCAAACTTATATTTTAAAAGCAACTTCATCATCTGATCGCCTTCCATGAGATTTGCCATTCTCGTGTATTTGGCATCGGCAATGACAAAGCGACGACGTTTGCCTTCAGTAAATTCAAGCACATAATCAGGGGTATAGGCAGGACTCTTTGCGGATACTCCATGGAGCTTATAATTATTATCCAAAAAGAATGATGATGCGCGATAGAGCTTTAAGATACCGTTATCCTCAGGCGTAATGACCGGAACGTAGTACACTCTTAAGCGACTTTTTCCCTTTTTTAAGATAAAGCTATTATCAAAGTCTGGATTGATGTAATACTCAGGCTTATTAGGCCAATCTATGCCCTGTGATTGAACTAGTTCCCAACCATTATCTAAGAAGTGATTGACAATCTTTATCAGCACGTAATATTCATACAGCTGAGACTTCATAGAATTTTGGGCGACGAAATATTCCTTCTCAAGCTCAAAGGCAGGCTTATTAAACCAATTGACTATGGCATTAAAAACCGCCTTATAAGAGGGAATGGCAAACATCGTCGCAGTAGGCTTAGGACAGCTATTAAGACTTATGGGCTTGACCTTCATTAAGGGTAAATAGAGATCAATTAGTATCTCTAATCTTGATAAAACCCTATCTAAGCGCACGATATGAGTTTTAATCTGCTCATATACCGCCCCTAGCATTAGCACACTACTGTCACAATAGCTTCTAATATCAGGAAGCTCAGGGACAGCGTTTTGCGCCAACGCCCGCATCTGCGTCTTAAGCTTGCGTGCATTTAACACCACTAGCTTTAAAAAAGCACACACCACTTGGTTTTCATAAATATCATGGGACTGAATATTTTTTTGCACCAAGGTATGCTTAGGTAAATAATTGCGACCTGCAAATCTAATGCCGGTGCGATTACTTGTTGGCATTAGCTCCTCTGGATGAGTTGCAATAAACCGCACGGTTTCTGCACTATATGATGAGAGCTTGTGAAAGGACTCAACCGAGCCTTGAGTTTTTAGCTTATAGCGCGCATTAGATCTAAAGTAATTCCAATGCATTTCATAGAGCGAGGCAATTTGCTCAAATTCCACAAGCTTCTGCGCAAGCTGTTCACCACTACCATCGCCATAGGCTGAAAGCTTGGTATCTATAGCCTTATTTTTAAGTAGCGTATGTGCTTTTTTAGATACGAAATCAGCAATAGCCTCGATATTGCGCTGCTCAAAGCCATTAGGAATATATACCGGCAAGAAAACACTTTGATATTCCTCATCGCCAATTTCAAAGCGCATGCGAATAACGCCGGTGTAGTTACTAAAGATGCGCTTTTGCTCACCACTGTCATCTATTAATTCAAGCGTTAAGGAATAGCCATCAAGAGAAAGATGAGGCAAATAAGAGGAGATGACATCCTCTTCAATGAAGATCTTAATCTTGGGAAATCCATGAGCAACTAACGGCTCATCAAACTCTATTTGGATGGCATAACAGGTATCCACAAAAACTGGACAAGGCTCAATTGAGCCCTCACCTGCTCCTTTTGTAAGGGCAAAGCCTACGCGAGCGAAGGTTTCCTGTACATTTCTACGCTCGCCTTCAATATTTAACCATGCATGAACAGCACGCATACCTAAGCTACTCCATGAAGAAGCGATAGTAGCCTGAGGTTAAATTGCCCTGTTGCAAGATCCTATCTACAAGCTTTTGGCAATGTACTAGTTGTTTGCTTACAAAGTGCTCTCTAAGATCTGCAAGTGCTGCTTGATAGTCATCACCTGAACCATTTACCAAAGGTAAGAGCTTTTGCGATACCGCATAATCAATTGCGATATAAAGCGGTGTGATGCCATCTTGTCTTTCAAATAGATCAGTACCAGCCAAAATATAACGCTCTATAGCCTTACGACTTCTTGGAGATACATTAATGCCTAAGGCACTCATCTTAGAATAGATAGTAGATAACTCCTGCGATAAAAGCTTTTCATTGCTAAGCTTTACGTTGCAGAAGATATTCTTCATCTCGTTAAAGTCTACTACCGGATAAGAATTTCTGCTCTTACCCTCACGCACTAACGAATCCTCAACTGTTGGCAAAGTCACAATCCATGATCTATCCAAAAGACGCGGAGATAAGATCTCGGTGGTGTGATCATTATTGATAGTTGCCACAAAGCGCAGAGAATCAGAAATACTATAGGTCTGCTTATCACCTAAAGAGATAAAGGCCTGAGAGCCACGAGCATCGCAGACATTCATGAAGTCTGCAAAGTAATACTCCATCGGACTTAAATTGGCCTCATCGAGCAGAATTATATAAGGTACACGGTTAAAGCCTGAGCGTACCTCCTGATCCATCTGAATGAAGCATTCATAGCGACGCTGATCGGTAGCCTCAAAGGTCTTATTTAAGGGGTTGTAATAGCCGATAAAATCACGCTTACTAGTCCAGCCACGCTCAACAGATACCGATAGATAACGATCGGCCAAAGTGGGCTCATCCCAAATATCGTATTGCTCAGCCTGCTCGTTAATGCCAGCAAGGCCTAGCACCTCACCTAGGATATTGCACATACTAGTCTTACCACAGCCAGGAGCTCCTGAGAAAATGGTTAAGAAATTCTGCGAAATAGTAAGCAGGATGTTAATAAACTCATTTCTTGAATAATTACGGCGCTCCTGCAGTCTGTCCAAAAGCTCCTCTAAAAGCTTCTTGCCCTTCTTCTCAAGATGAATGATATTGCGATCATAGAATTCTATACGTCTTCTATAGAGCTCATCGTTATTGCGATTCTTCCAGCGGGAGGCAGCATCAACGATCTTGGCTGTGATCTGCTCATCAAAGGCAACCTCTGCTACCTTTTTCACCGTACTCTCCAAGGATTTTTCAAAGGAGCCTAGCTCCTTAGCCATATTCTCATGCTCCTTACGCAAGCGCTCTATGGCCAAGGCCTCCTGTTCCTTTTGAGCCTCTATACCCTTAAGCTCCTTCTTTTGCTTTAAAAGCGTATCCTGCAAGGCACTAATATCGTAAATTAAGCCCATCTCCTTGGTTTTTTGGGCAATATTTTTCTCAAGCGTGCGATATTGAGTTTCCTTAGCACGCATGGCCTCAACAGACACCTGTTGCTTAAGCTCATCTAGAGTTTTCCTAGCCTGATCAATTTCCTTGGCAATCTCACCATAGTCTTGAATTCTGCTTAGAGTTTCCTCATCGGAGGCAATACGATGATATAGTTCATCAAAATACTCAGGATGCTTTTGAGCAGTGGTACGGACTAAGGAGCTTACAAGCTCGGTGATCTCCTGCTTAGGCTTATTTTTATAGACCTCACCTCTTAAAAGACGCTGTAGACGGTTATAACGCTCCTCATCTACCCGCTTGTCTTCTAGAGTTAAGAAATCTAAGCCCTTATTTTTAGCAAGATATTCCTTAAGCTTATCAATTACGGAGCTATCAGAGGAGACACGGGTGGCAACATTGCGCAATAGGCCTTCATCACTTAGCGTATCCTCAAGATATTTATCCATGAAGCGCGGATTGGTAAAGCCTATCTCAAGATTTTGCTCCTGAAAATAAACTGATACTGCACCTAGTTTATCCTCATAGCAGGGAACAAGATCGTTCTTAGTATTCGCATGAGGTCTAACGTATATTCTAGATTGGTTATCCTTATAGAGGGCAAAAGGGCCATAGAGGTATTTGCCAAGCTTTAAAAGCACCTGCGTACCCGTAATATCAGATAGCTCAGTGCTGAGTCCTGATTTTGCTCTACCACCTATGGTTACAAATATATTAGCGCTAAAGTCAACGTCCTTTGGATCCTCAGCATAAACTATATAATAGCCTTGCCAATAGAGCTCATCTTTATGAGTGGCAACTATGCGTTTTTCCTTATAAAAGGCCGGCGCATCTATCTTCCAATGAGTAATACTCTGCTTACCTGAGCTATAGGACTCACCCTCTAAAAGATCGCTTTGCTCAAACTCAAGGTTAAACAGCAATCCGTTTTTCAAGGAGTAACGCTTGCCACCATCTAAGGCATCTACTCTATCTAAGAGGATGTTGCCAAAATCAGGAAACTCTCCCTTAGGATCGGTGAGCACCTTAGGCACACCATCGCTCCAACGCAGCAAAGGATAGAAGTTGTAGTGTCCGCTTTGAATGCGCAAGATAGCCGTATATTTAAAGGACTTAACGAGCTTTGGCTTATCCTCATACTCGCGCCATCTTAAGGGAAGCTGAGGAATATCATGTAAGGAAGGGAAATCTAAATTAGTTTTTTCCTTCTCCTTTTTAGCGCTCTCTTTATTGCTCATTTGCTTAGGCTCTAATGCTTTTTCCTGCTCGCAATTTACAGCCTGAGGCTCAACTACCTCTATTTTCTCATTTGCTTTTTCGTCTTGATTTTCTTCATTCTTAGCGATCACAGCCTCACTCTTTGGCTCTTGTACTTGAGGTGCTGGGGCTGGCTCTGCTTTTTCAGATGCTTTAGTAGCTTTGTCAGTAGCTTTTGGCTGCTCGGTATTTATAGTCTCATCCTTTGAAGGAGCATCCTCATGCCTTTCCTTTACAAGCTGAAAAGGCTTAGTTATAGGCTTAGGCCCTGCCCTAAAGGCTCGCCCCTGTATTTTCATGAAAGCATCAATAGACTCGCCTGTTAGGTTGTAGCTATCAGGAAAGTTCATATCCATGCTTCCTATTTTTGGCAGTCTTTTACTGGATTTAAGCGCATTTGGACTCTGTTCATTGTCATTTTTTAAGAGATCATATGCTTGGGAAAAAGCGTTTTTCTTGCTGCTCAAAATCTTATCTCCACTGCCAAAAGTTTTACTACTTGCCTAGAACATTAATTCGTAAGACTAACATCTTATAAATTTACAAAGTAAAACAA
>CAVHVI010000043.1:0-13710 GCA_963639245.1 Bacteroidaceae bacterium | reverse complement strand
ATATAAAGCTTCACTGGTGTGAAGTTATGATGAATTAAAAGAGACAAGAGGATATGAATATGAACTTTAAACGTACGGCAGCTGCTGTTGCAGTTATCTGCGGATTAACTATGACCTCGGCCTCATTAGCCCCGGCTTTTGCATCAGCTCCATTTTTTGGAAACGAGCTTGCGGACGGACAGACTCCATCCTTAGCCCCCATGGTCAAGCAGGTATTGCCTAGCGTTGTGAACATTCAGGTAAAGGGTAAGAAGAATGTAGATGTTCCTACTTTGCAGATCCCCGATGAGTTCAGATTTATGTTCCCAGGCTTAGATAATCAAAGCCGTAAGCAAAAGCGTGAGTTTAAGGCTCTAGGCTCAGGTGTGATTATCAATGCCAAGGAAGGCTTGGTGGTAACCAATTTCCACGTGGTCGATAACGCAGATGAGATCAAGATTGAAACCTCTGATGGTCGCACCTTTGAGGCTAAGAAATTAGGTGAGGACAAGCATACCGATCTTGCTTTGTTAAAGCTCAAGGAATTTAGCAATCTAACCGAGATGACCATTGCCGATTCTGATACCTTGCAGGTAGGTGACTTTGCGGTGGCAATTGGTAATCCTTTTGGCTTAGGTCAGACCGTAACCTCAGGTATCGTATCAGCCTTGGGAAGATCTGGTTTAAATATTGAAAACATCGAGAACTTTATTCAAACCGATGCTGCTATCAATAGTGGTAACTCCGGTGGCGCCTTGGTAAATCTCAAGGGAGAGCTAATCGGTATCAATACTGCAATATTAGGACCTAATGGTGGCAACATCGGTATTGGCTTTGCTATTCCTGCAAACATGGTTAAGACTGTAACTGATCAGATCTTAAAGTATGGTGAGGTGAAGCGTGGCATGCTTGGTGTCTCAGGCTCTGAGCTTAATGCCGATCTTGCTCAAAGCTTTGGCTACTCCCAAAGCTCAGGCGCCTTCGTAAATGAGGTTATGAAGGGCTCGGCTGCCGATAAGGCAGGTATCAAGTCAGGCGATATTATCACTACTGTAGATGGTAAGAAGGTTACCTCCTTTGCCCAGTTGCGTGCTGCAGTTGCTACTAATCGTCCTGGTAGCACCATTGAGGTTGGTGTATTCCGTGATGGTAAGGATCTGACCTTAAAGGTAAAGCTTGGTGATGAGAAGAGCTTTGATGAGGATGATAATGGCGATGATGCTTCAGAATTAGCTCCAGCCTTAGATGGTGCTACTTTGTCAGATGCCGAGAATGGAGTAAAGATAGATACCGTACAGCGTGGTTCTATGGCTCAACGTCTTGGTTTAAGACAGGGGGATGTTATTACCGGTCTAAACCGCTCTGAGGTGAAGAATATTGCAGAGCTTAAGAAGATGCTAAATAAGGCTAAAGGTCGTATTAGTGCCTTGCGTATTGTCAGAGGCAATTCAGAGATCTTCATTACCTTAAGATAGTTTCAATTTTATTCTCCATGTGAATCGAGCCATCTGGGTTTCCTAGGTGGCTTTTTTGTATCAGGGAACAGTCATTTTCAGCATTTTGTATTTGACAGATAGCATCTGATCCCCTAATTTACATTTTGAAATTACATGTAAATCATCTGAGATGAACCTTTTGCTATGTCACCTATGCTAAAGAAAACCTTGACCGTAGTTGGACTCCCCGCAATGCTCGGAGTAGTGGTCGGCATTATTATTTTGGTAGTAAATCCCAAGGCCGGACAGCATGTAGGTGATGTGCTTTATTCTAAGGGCGTGAATGTTGATAGCTATGCTTATGCTGTAGCAAGGGCTGCTCCTAGTGTAGTGAATATCTATGTAACCGGTTTAAACACTGATTATTCAGGAACTGAGAAAAAAATAGGCTCAGAGAGTGCAGATGTCACTAATTCAGCATCGGGTGTCATTATGCGATCTGATGGTTACATTGTTACCAACTATCATGTAGTTCCTTCTCAAAATGAACCTGGGCAGGCTATATGGGCCATGCTTAGAACCGGTGAGCTTTATCAGGCTTTTGTGGTGGGATATGATGCTCGCACAGATTTAGCGGTTTTAAAGGTTGATGCCCCAGGCCTTAAGGCTATACCTTTGCAAAGCTCTAATCATGATGTTCAGGTAGGAGATGTTGTTTTAGCAATCGGCAATCCTAATAATTTAGGTCAAACTGTAACTCACGGTATTATTTCGGCAACAGCGCGCTCTGGCTCTGGGCTTATTGCTAAAAATCAGATGAATATTCGTGAGGGCTTGCAGGATTTAATTCAAACCGATGCTCCCATCAATAATGGCAACTCAGGTGGTGCCTTAGTTAATACCGCAGGAGAAATGGTTGGTATTAATACGGCCTCCTTTAACGGCTATCAAACCTATGGTATTGGTTTTGCGGTGCCAACTAAACTTGTAACCTCAGTGATGTCTGAAATCATATCCCATGGACGTGTTATCCGTGGTTATCTTGGTATATCTGATGATGGATCGGTTCCTTTACCCAATCAAAAGGGAGTAGGGGTTAAGGTAGGCTTTGTCGATCCTGCAGGACCTGCGGAGGGTATCTTAGAGGTAGGCGATATTATTTACGAAATGGATTCTAAGCGTTTTAGCTCTTTAAAAGAGTTAATAGAATATATTTCAAGCACTACTCCTGGTACCGTATTGACCTTTAAGGTTCTACGCAATGATGAGGAAATGGAGCTTAGCGTAACGCTTGCAGAGGATAGAGTGGGAATGTAATTTCCCCCAATTCCCACTGGGAATTTGCGATAGACAAAAAGAAAAGGCTCCTTTTAGGAGCCTTAGTTTATAGGACGAGGATTAGTTTAAGCCCTGTAGCTTCTTTCTGGCGACGCTTTCAATTAAATCGACTGCACCTTCAATTCCAAAGGTGCCAGAATTTACCAACAGGTCAAAATTGTCATAAGGATTGTCATAATACTGATGACGGCGACGATAGGTACTACGAGCCTCATCAACACGACGAATTGAGGCTTCTGATTCCTCTCTACCACCAATTTGTAGATCCTCCATGCAGTGACGCAGGCGATCATCAAAGGGAGCGTAGATATAGACACGCAATACGTTTTCGCGCTTTCTTAAAATACTTTCAGCACAGCGTCCAACAATAATGCAATTGCCTTTTTCAGCGTAGTCCTCGATCACGTTGCGCTGTACCTCATAGAGCTTTTCTGATGAGTTATACACGCCAAAGTTAAAGAGGTAGGTCTTGCGCATGAAAAAACGATTGTAGCCAGGATGCTCATCAAGACGAGAGATCTCAGGAATGGTCATATTCATGCGACGAGCTGATTCAGCGACAATGTCTCTATCTAGGATCTCAAAGCCCAAATTTTTAGCAAGTCTTTGACCTATGGTGCGTCCCATGGAAGCAAACTCGCGTGAAATGGTTATTACCGGAGCTTTCATAGATTATTTTCTCCAAAATTCTTATTAGGCTGTGACACCACGTTTGGCCTGCATGCGTCTTACCCACATGGATAGGCTGAAATTGATGACAAAGTAAATAAGAGCAGCAGTACCGTAGAGCACGAATACGTCGGATACGTTAATAGTACCAATGCCGTTATACACGTTAGCAGAGCTTAGGATCTTACGTACACGAGACATTAATTCAATGGTGGCCACGTTAGCAAGGAAGGAGGAATCCTTGATGGTGGTGATGATCTGTGACAGCAAGGTCGGTACCACCTTACGCAGAGCCTGAGGCAAAATGATGTAGTACATGGTTTTAACCACACCAAAGCCTTGGCTATAGGCAGTTTCAAACTGTCCACGTGGTACAGCATTTAAGCCACCGCGGATGATCTCTGCAATAACTGATGAGGTGTAGACCGTTAAAGCCATGGATGCTTTAAAGAGCATCTTGGTTTCAACTGATGACAATCCAAATAGAGGATGACCAAAGAAATCAGGCACCGGGCAGAAAACTACGGCTACGAAGATCCACAATAGCAACGGGGTATTGCGGAATACCTCAATATAGAGGCTTGCCAAATACTTAAATACCAAATATTTGGGAGCATTGCAGTAGTTACGCATTAGTGCAAGCACTGCACCAATAACTACTGATAGGAGTACTGACACCGTGGAGATGATGACAGTAAATAAAGTACCTTTGACAATGTAAGCCCATACAGGACCTAATGTCAGTACGTTGAAGCTTGCAATCCATTCTTCCATGACATATCTCCTGTTACATTACATCGCGTTTCTTGAGGCTCTGTTCCCAGATGCTTGCAAGTTTTGATAAGGGGTAGCACATAGCAAAGAACAATAAGCCGCAGACCACATAAGCAGGACCATAGGCTCCACCGGTGTTAACACCAGTGACGAAGTTATAGGTTGTGGAAATAAGATCAGCACCACCAATGATATAAAGCACGGCGGTATTCTTAGTCAGGTTCACGATCTGGCAGGTCATAGGAGGCAGAATGATTTTGACGCATTGTGGCAAAATTACATAACGCATTACAGCTGCATAGTTAAAGCCCTGAGATTCAGCTGCTTCAAATTGTCCCTTAGGAATAGCGGTGATACCTGCGCGGAAGACCTCGGCCATGTAGGCACCGTGGTAGACACCAATTGAAATAATACCTGAGGCCATGATACCAATGCTGTGTCCTGAGAAGGATAAAGCGTAGTAGAGGAAGCAGATCTGCAACAAGAGCGGAGTGTTTTGGATGAACTCCACATAGCATCTTGCCAGCAATTTCAGAGACTTCTTCTTGCCCGTGGACATGAGACCGAAAATGAGACCTAGAACTAGGCTCAGTATAATTGCAAAAATTGCTACTTCGACCGTGTTCAGAAAACCGAACAAAAAGGTTCCTCTGAAATTCCAGACCACAAGCCACGCTTTTTCTGAAAAGAGAGATTCCATATGCGCTCCGAAAATTCGGGCTCCGAATAGGAGCCCGGAGTGTTAACAAAATGTGGGACTAGTCGAGGTGGTTTTCTTTGATTAGCTTCTCGATAGTACCGTCTTTAAGCCAGCCCTCCATGAGGCCGTTGACATAAGCGCTAAGACCAGAGCCTTTCTTGGTAACTGCACCATAGGATTGAGGAGCAAACTTATCCTCAATGAAGGAACGGCCAGGAGTCTTGTAGATGTTCAAGATAGACTTATCTACGCAGAAGGCTTGAACTTCACCTGCGGACAATGCAGTTGAAATTGCAGGGTAGTCATCATATTGCTGGAAGGAAACACCCTCAGTCCAGGTATGAGGATCAAAGGTTGCAGGGTCAAAGCCCTTGCCTTCGATAAGCTTGTTATCGATCAAGGCCTGAACGAGTGCGCGAGCAGAGGTAGAGCCAGAGGAGACACCAACCTTGTTGCCCATAACGTCCTTTAAGGTCTTGATGTTGGATTTATCCTCAACTAAGACTGAGACATAGTCAGTATAGTAGGGAGTGGTGAAATCCCAGTGAGTCTTACGCTCATCAGAGATGGTGAAGGTAGCAAGTACTACATCAAGATCGCCTGAATCGATAAGCTCGGTACGGGTAGCGGCGGTAACAGCGGTAAATTCGACGTCAACACCGATATCCTTGGCGATTAAGCGAGCCAAATCATCCTCAAAGCCCTTGTACTCACCAGAGAGAGGATCCTCAACTGAGAAGCCTACTACAGCATTCTTAACACCTACCTTTAAGACGCCACGATCCTGAATGGTCTTGATCTCAGGGATTGAGCTGTCTGCGGCATATGAAATGGAGGCAGAGCCAATTGCTAAGGCTGCGGCGCTTAATGCTGCAAATTTAAAAAAGTTCTTCATAAATATAGCCCCCTTGTTGAGCTTTTAAAGATAAAAATCAGTGTTTTAAAATCTTGCCTAAGAACTGCTTGACGCGATCAGAATCTGGATGATCAAAGAGCTTCTCAGGAGTTCCTTCTTCAACTACACGGCCGTCTTCCATGAAGATCACGCGATCGGCAACCTGACGGGCAAAGCCCATTTCATGGGTAACAACTACCATGGTGATGTTTGATTCTTTTGCAAGCTTGACCATAACGTCTAGCACTTCCTGAATGGTTTCAGGATCAAGTGCAGAGGTAGGCTCATCAAAAAGCATGATCTTGCTTTGCTGGCACAGAGCTCTTGCAATAGCGATACGCTGCTGCTGACCGCCTGATAGTGCCTGAGGATATACGTGCTTTTTGTCCTCAAGACCTACGATCTTGAGATACTTCAGTGCTAGAGCCTCGGCCTCCTTTTCATTCATGTGATGAATTTTTACTGGAGCTAAGGTTAGATTGTGAAGCACATCGAGATGTGGGTAGAGATTGAAGGACTGGAACACCATCGACATGTTCTCGCGAATAACCTTCAAACGGTTCTTCTCGGTAAGCTCAGTGCCACCGATGGTAACTTTGCCAGAGGTTGGAACTTCAAGAAAGTTCATGCAACGTACAGTGGTTGATTTACCAGAGCCTGAAGGTCCGATGATGACCAGCTTTTCGCCTTCGGCAACTTCTAAGCTAACGTCCTTGAGGACATGAAGATCGCCAAAAACCTTATTAATATGGGAAAGTTTGATCATTGCTGTCATTTTAGAAAACCGCTTTTTTAGAAACTCTGAGTTGAGTATAGGTGCACGGTGGTGAGTTTTTGAACTTACTCACAAATTAGCCTTTTATGGGGCTAAATGCTCTATAATAGTGCTAAATTTTCACTGTAATAGTGCAAAAACAATAAAAAAGCCGATCATAATGATCGGCTTTAATTGGCAATGATCTTTTTTGGTGCTAATTTTCTGGGTTATCGATACGAGTGACCACGCGCTTGGAGGCTATAGCATCTGAAATATCCTGTGCAATGGATAAGCCCTCAGTGGTGAGCATGTCGCCAGTGATCTCAGCATTGATACCAAAATCAAAAAGCTTGGTATAAAACTTTTTGATGAGTAGGCGACCGCCTGCAGTGCGAAGTACACAGCGGGGCATGATATGACGGAAGAGGGCAATAGTGCGTTCAATCTCCTCTTCCCCTAAGATTGCTTGATTTTCAAGCGGAGTGCCCTTAATTGGATTTAGGACATTGATAGGAGTAGACACTGATCCCACCTCACGCAAAGTCATGGCAATATCAATGCGATCCTCATAGGTCTCGCCCATACCTATAATGCAACCAGAGCACACCTCAAGACCTACTGCATGAGCATTTCTTAAGACCTCAAGCTTTTGCTCGTAGGTATGAGTGGTACATACCTCAGGGAAGAAGCGGGCGGAGGTTTCGACGTTATTATGGAAACGAGTCATGCCGCAATCTTTTAGATATTGAAGCTCATCGCGTGAAATTAAGCCTAATGAGCCACAGCAACGTATCTTAAGCTCTGAGGAGATCTTTTTATAAGCCTCGCCTACCTGACGAATTTCGGCAGGGGGCAGACGCTTACCGGCAGTTACGATGGAGAAGCGATGTACGCCATGATCGTTGTTGTACTTAGCCTCAGCAAAGAATTCATCTACGGTCTTCAGGCGGCTTACTCCAACCTTAGTATCAAAGCGACGGCTTTGACTACAGAATTTGCAATTTTCAGTGCAGTTACCACATTTGCCGTTGGAGATACAGCAAAGCTCAATCTTTTCCTTAAAGAAGTGCGAGGTAATTTTCTTGGCACTAACTCTTAGTGCCTCAAGAGGTTCATTTAAAAGTTCAAAGGCCTCTTCACGGCTGATTAAATAACCGTTGAGGATTTGCTCAGTGAGTTTTTCTAACTGCATCGACATTTCCTATAAAATTCAAAGGTTAGGTATTGTATCTGTTTTATGAGGATCTGTAAAAAGCAAGGAGTATTTGAGTAGCTATTGCTTTTATTGAGAGGACTTGACAGATGCTTTGCTAGCCTTGGCTTTAGTTGTTTTGGTCTTGGTTGCCTTTACTTTAGCCTTGGGGGCTTTGGTTTTTTCAGTCTTTATAAAAAGAGCACTGTCCTCTTTAGGTTCTGACTTTAAAGGCTTGGTGCTTTTCTTAAAGCTGACACCTCGGCGCGGGGATTGCGCGCTATTTTGCCCCTCATCTACAGTGAGCTTATCCTTATATAGATCAGTAAGATAGGCATGCTCGATGAGCTTGTTTAGCAGATCGTTTCTTGAGGTATTCAAGGAATCGGACATCTTTTGCAATCTATCGATATTAGCCTTGGTAAACAGCACTAAAACGCGTTCAGATCTTATTTCATGGCGCGCAATTTGCTCCTCAAGAGCTTTTTTGTGAGCAAGGAGGCGTTCAAGTCGCTCTTGATCCCATTGTGAAAAAGCCATGTTGATACCCTCATTTGAAAAAAGCCCCGCTTAAGCACAAGCAGGGCAGATAAGTTAAGTTTGCTGTAGTTCTTATTATAGAATCTCAGCCTTAGAGCCACTTAGGCTTGTGCAATGCTTGCTCATAGAGGTGCTCATACTGAGTGCATGAATCCTTCCATAAGAAGCGTTTGGCCATCGCGTTTTGTTTGAGACGGCGCATTTCGTCAGGATCCTCAAGATAGAGGATCAGAGTGCGACGTAGGCAGGATAACAATTCCTCTGCAGAGGGATCGTTAAACCAGAAGCCGTTGCCATGCTCTTTATCGCTGTCATAGTCGATCACGGTATCGCGTAAACCTCCGACAGCACGGACAATGGGGAGGGTGCCGTAAGCTAGGGAATAAATCTGATTTAATCCGCAAGGCTCAAAGATTGATGGCATCAAGAAGAAGTCTGAGGCAGCTTCTATTTGGTGGGCCATGACATTGTCATAAACAGGCATAAATACCATCTTATCCTTATGGCGATTGGCAATTTCCTGCATTTGATACTGAAGGTTAGGATCACCAGTACCCTCAATGATAATTTGGACCTTATGCTTTAAGAATCTATCCAAAATAGGGAGCAAGAGACTTACGCCCTTCTGATCGGTTAAGCGACATACCATGCCATAAATAGGGGTATCTCCCATCTCAAGGCCTAGCTGGCGCTGTAATAGGTATTTGCCCAGCACCTTCTCTTCCATAGTCTTAGCGCTATAGTTGATACGCAGTAGCTTATCAAATTCAGGATCCCAATCTGAATAGTCACAGCCATTAACGATACCGGAGAGATCCTCACGACGAGCAAGGAAGTTATTGGTCATGCCGTGACCACCTAAATAGGTAGTAAGCTCATTAGCATAGCCTGGGGATACGGTATTTATCTTATCTGCGTAGAAGACACCGCTCTTTAGGAAGTTACAGCAACTACCAGAGGCGATCATATCGTTATGGATATCTCTAATCTCTGGAATGTAGTAAAGCTGTCCTTGATCAAAGACGCCTTGGAAGGCGGCATTGTGGATGGTGATTAAAGAGCGAGTCTTATCAAAGAAGGGATCATTGCCATATTTGCAACGTATTATTTGCGGTGTACAGCCAGTGTGCCAATCGTTGCAGTGAACGATATCCGGTCTAAAGCCAATATGGCGGGAGGCATCTAAGGCTGCGGCAGAGAAGAAGGAGAATCGTGTTCCGTTATCTCCATAGGCCTGATTGTTATCTCCGTACATAGAGGTACGATCAAAGAAGCGAGCGCAATCTATGAGCCAGACCTCAACATTTTCTAGGTATGTTTGGCGTACCTTATAGGGAATATGCAGATTTAAATCCGGGTGATTCTCATTTAAAACACCCTCATAAATAACCTTAAAATCATTCCATCCCTTTATTAAAGAATAGCAAGGAATGACTAAGCGTACTTCATGACCGTTTGCTTTCAACTGTAAAGGCAAGGCTTTGGCCACATCTGCCAAACCACCTGATTTAATGAAACCGGCCGCTTCTGATGCAAGAAAAAGGATCTGCATATTGGAAACCTCAATCATTAATTTATAGTGTTTTCAATCTAACACCTGTGTCTTGATAACTTTTCCATTTTATACGCCTTAACACTTTTCTTGGGTATGCATCTTCTAATAATTGATCTATGTCTTTTTTTGAACGCAAGTTTGTTAAAAGCAAAAGGCCGTAAGCGGTTGTTCGGATAGGACTATCACGCGGAAAGGGAAGCTATAGGGGCCGATTTTTTTGGGTTTGAGCACGCAATCATCATAGGATACGAACATAGTTCTAGTTTCTGTTTGTAAACGGTTAGCTAAAACGTTTGTTGTCAAAAAAAGGCTAAAAGTGTGAATGATGTTCAGATTTTGACTTAATTTTATAGCTTATTGTTTGGGGCTCTTTTTATAATCATTCCATCGCATTTGATAATAATTACCTAAGGAGTTTAATTATCATGAAGAAATTTGGCGTTGTTGCTGTTAGCGCATTAGCTGTAGCTGTTTCCGCTATGACCTCTGCACAGGCTGCAGAAACTGTTTGGAAGTTGGCATTCAACCAGCCTGAGGGCCACCCTGAGATGGTTGCTGTTCAGGAGTTCTCTAAGAAACTTGAGGCTGCTACTAACGGCAAGTATGCAATTGAAGTTTTCCCTAATGAGCTATTAGGCTCCCAGAAAGAGACCATCGAGATGGTTCAGAATGGCTCTCTCGAGTTCTCATTGGTTGCAGGCTCCTTGCTTGAGAACTGGTCACCTGATTTCTCCGTTTTCAACCTTCCTTACGTATTCAAAGACTACAAGCACTTACAGCGCGTTGTTAAGGATAAGAAGATCGTAGGTGATCTCTTCAAGTCCATCGAGCCTCAGGGCATCACCGTTTTGTGCGCTCAGTACTCTGGTACTCGTAACGTCTACACCAAGAGCAAGGAAGTTAGAACTCCTGCTGATTTGAAGGGCCTCAAGATCCGCGTCATGCAGTCTGACACCATGGTTAAGATGTTGAACTACATGGGTGGTACTGGTACCCCTATGGGTCAGGGTGAAGTTTACACCGCTATTCAGACTGGCGTTTTGGACGGCGCTGAGAACAATGAGGTTACCTACTATGCATTGAAGCAGCACGAAGTAGGCCCTGTCTACAACCTCACTGGCCACCTCATGATGCCTGACTACATCGTTACTAACACCAACTTCTACAACAGCCTCCCTGCTGAAGTTAAGGATTTCTTTGAGAAGAACCTTGATGGTTTGGTTGACGACGAGTTCGAGCGTTTCCAGGCTAACGTAGCTACCTCCTTAGAAGCTGCTAAGAAGGAAGGCACCAAGGTTATCGAAGCTGATCAGGAAGCCTTCAAGAAGGCTGTTGAGCCTCTCATCAAAGAGAAGGTCTCTACCCCTTCAGCTCAGGCTCTCTACGATGCTGTTCAGGCAGCTCGTGACTAATGAGTCTTAGTCTGCAGAATAAATGAATCTGCGCAAAATGGAGCCCTACCAAAACTAGGGCCCATTTTGTTTTTACTACTAAAAATAAAGTTTGGAGTATAAAGAGATATATGCAAGCTTTGACTGCAATTAAGAAGATCTTGGATAGGATCCTGATCTATATTTGCATCGTGTGCTGTGCAGCCATGGTGCTATTGGTCTCCTATCAGGTGGCCTCACGTTTTATTTTGGGCGATCCTTCAGCAATTTCTGAGGAAGCTGCTCGTATTTTCTTTGTGTGGATGGGCTTGTTTGCCTCCGCTCTTCTCTATGGTGAGAAGGGACACATGAACATTTCCTTCATTCCTGATAAGTGCGGTTTAGTAGGTGGTCAGATCCTTAGAATTTTAAGTGAAGTCTGCACCTTTGGCATGGCAATGTGGGTTTTAACCTATGGTGGCTATATCGTAACCATGAATGGTATGGGTCAGGTTAACTCTGCTATGACTTGGTTGCGCGTCGGTGTGATTTACTCCGTGATCCCCATTTCTGGTTGCTTCGTACTTTTCTATGCTTTCTATAACATTATGGAAGCTATTTCCAAGATTGCTAACGCTAAAAATGGCGTAGCAGAGTCTAAGTAAGGAGTAATCAATGTTAACCACATCCGTTATCGTATATTTGTTGATCTTAACTCCTGTGCTTTTGGTGTTGGGCGTGCCTATCGGTACCTCCATTTGCTTGGGATCAACTCTCTCAATTTTCTCAATTATGGGTCATACTGCACCGCTTAATGCTGCAAACCGCATTTTTGCTGGTATGAACTCATTTGCCTTGCTTGCAATTCCTTTCTTCGTGCTAGCTGGTAACATCATGAATACCGGTGGCTTGGCTGCAAGATTGATTAACCTCGCCAAGGTCTTCATCGGCTTCATTCCTGGCGCCTTGATGCACACCAACATCGTAGCTAATATGCTCTTTGGTGCAATTTCAGGCTCTGGTGTAGCAGCTGCTGCCGCTATTGGCTCTGTTATTTTGCCAGGTGAGAAGAACGAAGGTTATGAGCCTAAGCTCTCAGCTGTAGTGAATATTGCATCAGCTCCTGCTGGTATGATTATTCCTCCGTCAAACATCTTCATTATTTACTCCCTCGCATCAGGTGGTGTATCTGTTGCAGCTTTGTTCGTCGCAGGCTACATTCCTGGTATTATGTGGGGCTTAGCTGTTTTAGCTGTAGCTGCATTCTATGCATGGAAGGGTGGCTATAAGAGCTCAACTATTCATGGCTGGGGTTTACGTGCCAAGATCGTTTGGCAGGCTATGCCTTCTGTATTCCTAATCATCTTAATCATCGGCGGTATTATTTCAGGCTTCTTCACTCCTACTGAAGCATCCTGCGTGGCTGTAGTTTATGCGGCAATTATTGCTGCAGGCTCCCACTCCTTGCCACTTAAGAAGATCCCTGGAATGCTACTTGATACAGCCAAGACCACCGGTCTTATCGTATTCTTGATCGGCGTTTCTGCTATCTTAGGTTGGGTTCTAGCTTATGCTAAGCTTCCTAACATGATTGCTCAGGCTTTGTTGAATTTCTCTGATTCTGCATCAGTAATTCTCTTAGGCATGATGGTTATTATGTTGTTGGTAGGCTGCGTGATGGATCCTGCTCCGGCAGTTTTGATCTTCACCCCGATCTTCTTGCCTGTTGCTATTAAGCTTGGTATTTCTCCTATTCACTTTGGTGTGATGATGGTCTTCAACCTTTCATTAGGTGCTATCACTCCTCCTGTAGGACCGATCTTGTTCACTGGCTGCCGTATTGCGCGTATGTCAATTGAGGAGGTGTTCCTCAAGATGTTGCCTTTCTTCGGCGCTTTGATCATTACCTTGGTACTTGTTACCTTGATCCCAAGCCTCTCTATGGCTCTGCCTACCTGGGCTGGTTTGGTTCACTAATATTACAAATGCATAGAGTCGTGAAAACGGCTCTTAATAAAAACCCGCAGTTAACTCCCTGCGGGTTTATTTTTGAGGGATAGATGAAAAGGTCGGTACTTCTTATATGGTGTCAGTGCTAATCTAAACTGATCATTTTTTGCTCTCTGAGTTTTTATCAAAATAGCACACTTTTGCTCATCTATTTTTGTCAGATCCTGCAGTCCTGAATTGGTTCTTTCCCGCATCCTCATCCTACGCAACAGCAATTTTGATTTTACCTGCTAGAGATCATGGGATCTTTATGTGGGTCAGGATGGGCATCAGGGCGGACCGTTTCCTCGTACCACCCCGTATATTTTTATAAATGGAACTTATCCCATACTCTAAAGGTATACATATATAGCACGAGTAGCCTTGGTATATCCCTTTGTTATACAGCTGTTTTTTATTGACCGGCGTGTATCAGTTCTTTACTTAAGCATTGATTAAGCTGCCACCACCTTCTTCCTAGCTGACTATTTACAGATCCATATGACTCATCTGTAC
>CAVHVI010000042.1:0-13731 GCA_963639245.1 Bacteroidaceae bacterium | reverse complement strand
AATTACAATAACTTGATCAAATTTTTGCGTTTTTGGGTGATTAATTTTATTGCTTGCGATCAAATTAGGCGTTTGCGCTGTGATGATGGAGCAATGCCTAGCGATTCACGGTATTTGGCAATAGTGCGTCTGGCCACCACAATGCCTTCGTTGGCAAGCAAATCAACTAACTTGCTATCAGATAATGGCTTTTTCGCATCCTCTTTGGCAATAAGCTCCTTGATGCGAGCGCGAATTGCGGTAGATGAGGCCGTACCGCCATCATCGGTGCTTACTTTTGATGAGAAGAAGTATTTAAGCTCAAAGGTGCCCTTAGGGGTGACGATATATTTTTCGGTGGTAATGCGCGAAATGGTTGATTCATGCATTTCGATTTCGGTGGCAATATCGTTTAGCACCATAGGATGCATGGAGCCTTCGCCATATTCCATGAAGTCCTGTTGTCTTTCAACAATAACGCTCGCAACCTTCATTAAGGTTTCATTACGCTTGTATAAGGACTGCATGAACCAATTAGCCTCTTGCAAATTGCTCTTAAAGAACTTTTTGTCAGCCTCGTTTTGGGCTTTATTGGCAAGCTTTTGATATTCCTCATTGATGCGCAAGGTGGGGATGGCATCTGAGTTGAGCTCTGCATGATAGTGGCCTTTGTCATCCTTAACCACAAATACATCAGGGATAATAAAATCAGACTTTTCCTTAACAGCACAACGCCCAGGACGTGGATTTAGGGATTGGATGAGATCGTAGGCCTGCTTTAAGCTATCCTCTTTTACCTGTAGCTTTGAGCATAAGGTTCTAAAGTCTCTTATCGAGAGCTCCTTTAGATAATTATTGACTATCTTTAAGGATAAATCGCGTATATCTGAGGCATTCATGGCCTCAAGCTGAATGCGCAGACACTCCTGCACATTACGCGATCCCACTGCGGGTGGATCATAGTGCTGAATCAACTTGAGTACGCTTAAGGTGTCATCCTCGGTAATATCAGGATAATCCTCTTGCACGGTTTGAGTAATGCTTTCGATGCTCTCTTGCAGATAGCCTGAGTCATCAATGCCATCGATGATATTTTCGGCAATGCTTCTATCTGAGCCTGATAGGGGGGATAGATCTAATTGCCAGAGTAGATGATCATGCAGATCATAGCTAGTCTCCCCTTCAAAAACACTATCTGAGTCAGCTATAGCCTGCGAGCGTCTAGTATCGGCAGAATGTGATGAGAACTCATTACTTACTTCGTTGTGGGTTATATTACCATCAGCGGCAATCTCTCCTTGGGAATCAGCATCTGGGAAGGCGGTATCGGCTGTTTTTATTGATGAGTCATTATCGAAGGGATCAAAATCATCATTTCTATCCCCCTGTGATTCCTGCTCTGCCATACTCTCTAAGGATTCAAAGCGGTTTTCGTTACCCTCATCCTTGATCTCCAACATGGGATTTTGCTCAACAGCCTCGCGTATCTCCTGACGTAGCTCTAAAGTTGAAAGCTGCAGGAGCTTGATTGCCTGCTGTAGCTGTGGTGTCAGTGACAATCCTAGCTTTTGTGCCTGTCTTAGCTGTAAGCCGTTGAATAGTCCAGCCATGTTGTTCCTTAGTTTGTTTGATTGACTATTATTAGAGGGTGAAGTCCTTGCCTAGGTATACCGCCTTGACCTTTTCGTTACTTTGAATTTCCAAAGGAGTGCCCTGAGCAATGAGCTCACCTGAGCTTACGATGTAGGCGCGTTCGCATACTCCTAGAGTCTCACGCACATTATGATCGGTGATTAAGATACCAATGCCTCGGTTTTTGAGGTGAGTGATGATGTTTTTAATCTCAGATACCGAAATAGGATCAACGCCAGCAAAGGGCTCATCTAGCAAAATAAACTTAGGATTAGCAGCTAAGGCGCGAGCGATCTCAACACGACGTCTTTCTCCACCTGATAAGGACATACCAAGGCTATCGCGAAGTGCGGCCACGTTGAACTCATCCATGAGATCGGAGACCATGGTTTCGCGCTCGTGCTTACTAAGTCCCTTTTGTAATTCGGCAACGCCCATTAGATTTTGATAGACGGTAAGCTTTCTAAAAATAGAGTTTTCCTGCGGGAGGTAACCAATGCCCATCAAGGCTCTTTGATGCATGGGCATCATGGTAATGTCCTGACCATCTAGTAGCACCTGACCCTGCTCTGAGGAAATAATGCCAACTAGCATATAGAAGGATGTTGTTTTACCAGCACCATTAGGACCTAAGAGGCCAATAATGGAGCCACTTGATACCTCAAGACTTACATCCTTAACTACAGTTCTTTTCTTATAGGTCTTACGTAGGTGAAGTGCTTTAAGCTCGCTCATGGTAGCCTTATTTCTTGTTATTGTTCTGCTTATCGTTATTGCCTTGGAATTCCTGTGGGATGAAGGTGCTCTTTACTCGACCATTTTGATTATTGGCAGTGTTGGCCTTCATCTTTTGGCTTACCGTGTTGTAGACAATCTTTTCGCCAGAGACATGGGATTCACCCTGCCAAACGGTAGCATTACCGGTAAGAACAATATCTCCAGTAAGTGGCAGATACTGCAATGTTGATGATTGGGAGCGAAGGATTTTGCCATCATCAAGCTCTTGGCGGAAGGTTACCGGCTGTCCCCAGGTCATAACCTCCTTAAGCTCGTTTTTATCGTTACGAGTAAGCTCGGCCTTGTCACAGTGCACCTCAATAGTACCCTGAGTTGCTACCACATCGCCGATGAAGAAAAGCTTATTAGCCTGCAGATCGGCTAATTGCTCCTTAGACTGAACATTAAGTGGCTGTTGGGTATCTGTTTTTAGTGCGTTGGCATTATTAGCACTAATTGCCATGAAGGCAAAGCTAATTGCCAGAGCTGTTAGACGGGTAATAGGTTGCATTGACGTTGCCCTTGTAAGTCATCACATTGGTATTGAGATCAAGTTTAAAGTCGGTTCCAGAGTTAATCCATCCCTGACCATAGATAGTTGTTTTATCTTTAGAGCTGATCTCATTTTTCTTAAAATCGTAATAGCCATTAGCTGAGGTTGCTTTATTAATAGCAGCTGATTGAAATTCAGGTACCAACACCACATGGCCATTTATTTTGGCGTAATCGTTGTTATGTAGCTGTCCGATATCCCCTGAAAGCTTCCATATTTCCGCCTCTCCTTGTTTATTTTTCTTATAGGAGTGCAAAATAGGACTCTTAAAATCAGCAATATTGGTAGCTTCATTGAATGTCACATGTTCAGCTTTTATCGAGCTTTCTTTATTGCCTAAGGCATCGTATTTGGTGGCAAAGAAATTGTTAGCCTCATAGATTTTGGCAGCCTTATCATTAAGACCATCATCCTCATCCAAAGCTTGAGTATAGCGATAAAGTCCTAAGGCGCCACCAAAGAGCACTAGGGCGATTACCGTTGATTTTATGGTTACTGCCATTAGCAGAAACCTCCATCAGTGCGCATGATCCCCTTGGCCATTAAGATAAGATCGCAAAGCTCTCTCACCGCGCCAAAGCCCCCGTTACGGTGCAAGGTTATATCGCATATTTTTTGAATATAGGGAGTTGCATCCATAGGACATGCGGTAAAGCCAGACTCTTGGAACATAGGAAGATCATTGTGATCATCGCCAATAGCTGCTGACTGCTCCTTAGATAAGCCTAATTTCTTTAATAGTTCGATCACAGCCGGAGCCTTATCGCGTTGACCTTGAATTACATGCTGAATATGAGTTTCCTCACAACGACGCTCTACTAGGTGAGATTGACGTCCGGTGATCACTGCACATACGCAGTCACTGTAGGATTGTAGCTGAGTAAGTCCTAGACCATCCTTAGTGTAAAAGCGTTTGTACTCACCTTGCTCGTTGTTTAGATAGATGCCACCATCAGTTAAAGTGCCATCGACATCTAACATCAAGAGTTTGATGTTTTTGAGGCGGTCGAATACTGTTTCTGAAACTAGACCGTAGCAGGTGTCGATCATAATCTTCTCCATTAATATTGGTAGCAAACTCTTTTAAGTGTGTATTACGGCTCTGAAATCTATAAGGTAAAATAGGAGCCCAAGATACTAGTAACTAATTATAGCCGTTCTTTCATGTTTAGCTATGTTAAGAACATCGGCTTTTTCTATTCATATGAGTACAACATGGGCGATGACGCTATTGTCAGAGTAGAGGATCTTTCTTTTTCCTATACTGGCAAGCAGATCTATAAGGATCTGACCGTAAGCTTCCCAAGAGGCAAGATCACTGCCGTGCTCGGACCATCTGGTACCGGCAAAACTACGATCTTGCGTCTTATCGGAGCACAACTTAAGCCTGACAAGGGCCATGTCTTTTTTGATGGTAAGGATATGCATGCTTTAAATCGTAGCGAGCTCTATAAAACTCGCCAAAAGATGAGCATGCTCTTTCAAAGTGGCGCCTTGTTTCAGGATATGACCGTTTTTGAGAATACGGCCTTCCCACTTGAAGAACACACGAGACTGCCAAAGGAAATCATCAAAGATATAGTATTGATGAAGCTTGAGGCCGTAGGCATGCGCGGAGCCTGTGATCTTTATCCTTCAGAGTTATCAGGTGGTATGTCGCGTCGTGCCGCCTTAGCCCGTTCTATAGTTTTAGATCCTGAGCTTATTATGTATGATGAGCCCTTTGTCGGACAGGATCCTATTACCAAGGGCGTGCTAATTGAGCTTATTTCAGATTTAAATGCATCCTTAGGCTTAACCTCTATAGTAGTTACGCATGATGTTAAGGAAACCTTGAATATTGCTCATTATGTAGTGATCCTCTCTGATGGTAAGGTTATGGGGCAGGGCACTCCTGATGAGATAACCCACAGCTCTGATCCGAGGGTGATTCAATTCATCAATGGTGAGTTTGATGGTAAATACACCTCTTCATTAAGAGCTAGTGGTAGCTATTTGGAGGAGTTGGGATGTTAAATTTGCTTGGGGCGTTGGGAAGATATTTTCTACAGAAAACATCATCTCTTGGCCGCTCCTTCCTGATGCTCTTGAATGTGATTTTTGTAAAGCCTGATTTTAGGCGTAATACCTTACTGCTTATCAATGAGATCTACTTCATTGGTGTGCAGTCAGTGATCATTATCTTGGTATCAGGACTATTTATTGGCATGGTCTTAGGTCTGCAGGGCTTTAATATTCTTAAGGATTTTATGGCCACAGGCTCTTTGGGTACCTTAGTAGCTCTAGCTATTATTCGTGAGCTAGGACCAGTAGTTGCTGCTCTTTTATATGCAGGACGTGCAGGCTCTGCTTTAACTGCTGAAATTGGACAGCTTAAGGCCTCAGAGCAGATTTCGGCTTTAGAGATGATGGCCGTCGATCCTCTGCATCGCATTATTGCGCCACGTCTGTGGGCTGGTATCATTTCTCTGCCTATCCTTTCTATGATGTTTGCCGTGATCGGTATCTATGGTGGCAAATTAGTAGGTGTTGATTGGTTAGGTCTTGATGATGGTATTTTCTGGTCAGGCATGCAAAGCAGTGTGGATATAGCAGACGATGTTATTCCCATGGTGATCAAATCGCTTGTTTTTGCGGTGGTATGTACCTGGATCGCTCTTTTTAATGGTTATGACTGCCGTCCAACTTCAGCAGGAATTAGCTCAGCAACCACTGCAACCGTGGTGCAGTCATCCTTATCAGTACTTGGATTGGATTTCATCCTTACGGCTTTGATGTTCTAGGAAAAGATTATGAAATATTTAAAAGCTGAAATTATGGTCGGTATCTTCGTGCTTGCAGGTATTATTGCCTGTGCAGTGATGTCCTTGAAGATTGCAGGCTTAGTTTTAAACACTGGCTCAGATTACTATACCCTCCATGCAAAATTTGACAACATCGGCTCCTTGAAATTGCGTGCCCCAGTTAAGATCGGCGGTGTGGTTGTAGGACGTGTATCTAATATAAGCCTAGATAATGAAAGCCTCGTGCCGGTGGTGGATATGGAAATTGAGGCTTCTTGTAATAAGCTTTCTAATGAATCTAAGGCCTCTATTCAAACTGCAGGTATCATAGGCGAGCAGTATGTATCCATCACTCCAGGCTTTTATGATGAGGATATAGGCTCAGAGTATTTAAAAAATGGCGATTACTTTACAGATACCGGCTCTGCTTTGGTGCTAGAGGATCTCATAGGTAAGTTCCTATATAGCGCCGGCGATGATAAAAATGGCGATAAAAAGGACGAAAATCAGGATGCAGCCAAGGCTGCAGAGTAATTGCTGAGTTATAGCTAAGTACTAGGATTTAATATAAGAGGCGGATAAGCCCCTTTATCAGGAGAATTAAGATGAAGCTTTTTGCAAAGATTATGGCCGTATGTGCCTTGGTATTTACTAGCTTGGTTGCAACTGCAGCCTCCAATCCCTATGAGGTTGCCAATGGCATTGCCAAGCAGGCCTTTGCGGATTTGAAGGCCAATGCCGATAAGCTATCTGATCAAAAGGTAGTTTTGGATATCATCAACAAGGATTTATTGCCCTATGTTGATGTGAAATATGCTGCCTATAAAGTGATCGGCACCTCGCTTGATAAGACCTCTAAAGAGGAGCGTGAGGAGTTTGCTTCGGCCTTTGGCGATTACATGATGCGCTCTATGTCTAATGCCATTGGTAAATACACCAATCAGGAGCTTACCGAAAGCCCTGTTTCACAGGTTGCTGCCGATGCCACTATAGTTCCTGTAAAATATGTGCTCACAACTCCAGGCAAGAGTGATGTTAATTTCGTCGTAAAGATGAGACTTAATAAAAAGACCGGTGAATGGAAGGCCTTTGATTTAATTGCTGAGAATATCTCTATTTTAGATGCCAAGAGTGCTGAGCTTAGCCCCATCATTCGTGATAAGGGCATTAAGGAAGCTATCAAGGTCTTAAAGGCAAGCAAGGAATAAGAATGAACTCCTTTACTGAGCTTACTAAGGAGTCCGTGCCGGCGCTGTGGGAGAGACGTCATGAGCTATTTGCACAGGATAGCGTCTCTCTTTTAAATGTCTCAGTTGACTCTGCGGGAGTTGCTTTTTTAGTGCGTTGGTCTAAGTCCTTAGGCGAGGGCAAAAAGCTTGTGCTTAAGGATGCCTCAGCTGATGTGGTAAGACTTATTAACGTATTTAAGATTTCACAATTGTTTTCCATGGAGTAGTAATGGATTCAGGAATTCCTCATTTTGAAGGCTTTGATGCTGAGCCTGAAGAGTTTAGCCGTAGCGCCCATAAGCGTGAGGCTCAGGCCCTGCGCAAGCTTATTGAGGAGATTGCCAATTTAGGCGATCAAAGCTTTAAGCGTTTGGTATTACCAGAGGATGTGCGCGAGGCTATTGTTGTTGCAAGAAAGCTTCGTCCGCGTTCCGATGAGCGTCGTCGTCAGCTTCAGTTTGCCGCGAAGCTTGCCCGTGACTATCCTGAAACTGATTTTAAGACTCAGGTGTCAATGCTTGGAGCCTCTTCTAAGGAGGATCCGGATATCATGCGCTTTGAAAAGCTTCGTGCTGAGCTCATTGAGAACGGCGTTACCTGTGTCAATAATCTGTGTCAGCTGTGTGCACAAATTGATAGAAACAAGCTACGTACCTTAGTAAAGAAGGCTAAGGATGAGGCAGCTAAGGTTGATGAGAGTGCTGAAAAGCCCGCATCTCGTGCCCTTTATAAGTTTGTAAAGACTGAAATTAAAAAGGCAGGAATTGCGGTTCCTGCCACCTTGCTTGAGATTTAAGCTCTTAAAAGCCTCCTATTATTGGAGGCTTTAATTATTTCTTAGGCGTCCTTATTAAGCCTCCGTGCCACCTACAGTGATCGCATCTACCTTTAAAGTAGGAGTACCGATCCCAACTGGAACTGATTGTCCGCCCTTACCACATACGCCTATGCCGCGGTCAAATTCCAAATCATTTCCAACCATAGATACCTGTTGCATGGTTTCAGGACCATTGCCAATTAAGGTTGCGCCCTTGATAGGCTCGGCTATCTTGCCATCTCTAATTCTATAGGCCTCAGAGGTTGAGAACACGAATTTGCCAGAGGTGATATCAACCTGTCCTCCCTTGAAGTTTACCGCATAGATACCATCCTTAACGCTCTCGATGATTTCCTGACGCTCAAAATTACCAGGCATCATATAGGTGTTGGTCATACGAGGCATAGGCAGGCAGTTATAGCTTTCACGGCGGCCATTACCAGTTAACTCCTGCTTCATGAGCATGGCATTTTGCCTATCCTGCATATAGCCTTTTAAGATGCCATTTTCAATGAGTATATTGGATTTAGAGGGAGTACCCTCATCATCAATGCTTGAGGAGCCACGACGCTCGGGCATAGTGCCATTGTCTACAATAGTGCAAGCAGCGGAGGCTACCTTTTGTCCGATAAGCCCGGTGAAATTGGATGAGCCAGTACGATTAAAATCGCCCTCAAGTCCATGACCTACGGCCTCATGGATTAGAACTCCTGGCCAGCCTGCACCTAGCACTACACTCATAGTGCCAGCAGGAGCTGCTGCTGCCTCAAGATTTAATGAGGCAACCCTTACTGCTTCATGAGCTATGCTCTTGATGGTGCTTTCATTGGCAATTCTGTCTAGCATGAAGGCACCACCTGCTGATCCAAAGCCACTTTCACGTTTGCCATTGTGCTCTAAGGTTACATTGGCAGCCACAGAAACTACAGGCTTAATATCATAGGCAAGCTGTCCATCGGTACGGGCCACTAAGATGACTCTATAAGAGGAGTTTAGCGAGGCTATAACCTGAGTTACTCTCTTATCCTCTGCTCTTACCATTTCATCAATGGCCTCAAGTAGCTTGATCTTATGCTCACGGCTCATGGACAGTAGTGGATCATCAGCTGAATATAGCGGCTCTACTGCATAGGGGGTGATGGCAATTTTGGGGGATATTGCATTTTTGGTGGAAATTGAGCGGGCAGCGAGGCATGCTTCTTTTAAAGAAGCCTTATCCAATACATCTGAGTATGAAAAGCCAGTTTTACCACCAAGAATAGCTCTAACACCTACACCTTGAGAGATATCAAAGGATCCGCCCTTAATTATGCCTTCCTCTAATACGAAGCTTTCAGACGATACTCTTTCAAAGAATAAGTCGCCAAAGTCTATATGACGCTCCTGCAGGAGCTCAAGGGACTGTCTTATGGCCGCCTCATCGATGTCGGAGTTCTTTAAGAGAATATCGTGAGCCTTTTGTTGGATCTCGTGCTTGTCCATATGATCACTCCTCATCTGTTATTTGAGCTATTAAGTTGGCGTTTAAGGGGTAAAAGCCGGCATCTATGAGCATTTTAGTAACCTCCTGCATCGGAAGTCCGATGACATTGGTAGGAGAGCCTGAAATTGAGCTTATCAAAAAGGCACCAATGCCCTGAATGGCATAGGCTCCAGCCTTGTCATCGCCCTCGCCGGTTACAATGTAGGCCTTTAAAATATCATCACTAAAATTTCCAAAGCTAACCTTAGTGCAGATAACCTGAGTATTTATCTGCCCTTTGTTTATAAGACAGACACCCGTAAAGACCTCGTGGGTGCGATTATTTAGCTGAGATAAAAAGGCAAAGGCTTCTTGATGATCATGAGGCTTGCCCATGATCTTGCCATCTAAGGCAACCACGGTATCGGCAGCAAGGATAGTGGCATCTTGATGATCCTGAGATACCGCCTGAGCTTTTGCTTGAGATAATCTCTGTACAAGCTCTGCAGGCGTCTCTCCTGCAATTACGCTTTCATCAATATTCTTGCTGACTACTTCAAAAAAGAGCCCAAGTCTTGCGAGCAATTCGCAACGACGAGGTGATCCTGATGCCAAAATAAGCTTATTGTTGTTCATTATCGGTGGCTATCTTCTTACCGGTTAAGGATTCTGTAATCATCTTAAAAATTGGACAACAGAAAAACCATAAAACTGCCATCATCAGTGATGGATAGATGATATTTGTAGAAAAGCTAGTTTGTAAAATCACATGCGCGAGCCAATAGCCAACGGTACGCGTCACCAGTGCTACTAAGCCTACAACTATGGTTTGTTGCCATAATTTATAGGTGTGGAATTTTTTAAATTGCCAAGCAATGATATATACCTGCGCGCAGAAGGTGAGGGCATTAATTCCAAGAGGAGATCCTGTCAGCAGATCTAAGGCTAGCCCTGTAAGCCAAGCAAGCTCAATGCAGGTTCTGTTTCTTAATACTGCTGAGAAGAAAAATAGGATGATTACTGGAAAGTCAGGTCTATTCTCCTGCAAAAAGCCTGGCAGGCGCATGATCTCAAGCACCATAGTGATAAGGAGCAGAGGAATTATGAGTAGCAGTGGAGAGTGCGCATTTTTTGAATTATTCATGGTCTCTCCTCCTTTTTTACATCTGCTGTAGGCTCTTTATGGCTATTATCAGCGTGATTTAGTGAATTTTCTGCCTGCTGATCATCCTCGTTAAGCTCAACATGCGGCTCTTCAGTGGACATGGAGTCCACTAACTGCTTGATGCGTTCACGACGGAGCATGATCTTATTATCAGTGGCCTCCTTTGGCGGTCTAGCATTTGGATCTTGTTGATCATCCTCATACCAAAGCAATAGCACATAGCGCATGGTGCTGAGATCAACTGCAGGCTTAGCCTTAATTGAGGCTAAGGGTTGACCCTTAGATACACCAACTGAGGTAATGGTTGCCACCGGATAGCCCTCAGGAAATACTCCGCCTAAGCCTGAGGTTATCAATTTGTCACCTATTTTGAAATCCGCAGTTCTGGGAGCATTGTTGATAACCAGCTCATCTAGATTGTTATCCCCAGTTGCAATAGCGCGAATGCCATTTCTAATATTGACTACGGGAATTGAGCTTAGTGGATCTACAAGTAAAAGTACGCGGGAGAAGGAATAATTGGTGGATACCACCTGTCCTACTAAGCCCTCATCGTTCATCACTGGCATGCCTACATAGACGCCATCATTGGTGCCACGATTGATAATAATGCGATGTGAGGACACATCGGCGTTGACATCAACGACCTCTGCAAACAAACGCTTAGTGGTTTTGTGAACAGGGGAGTTTAGCATGCGACGCATAGCCTCATTTTCCTGCTCTAGCGACTTTAAGCGTAGCATGTCTGCTCGTTGGATGAAGTTTTCTGCAGATAGACGCTCATTCTCCTCAAGCAGCTCATTTGACGATTTGAGGTGAGATGAGACTACCTTAGTTATTGTTTTGGGAGAATCGGCAAAGGCTAGAACTGGATAGAGGGCAGTTTCTAGATAATAGCGTACATTGCTCAGCGTTTTGGAGTTCATATCGATCACGATCAAAGCTATCGATACTATGGCCAAAATTGCAAAGCGCACATGGATCAGCAAACTGTCCTTGCGTACTTGGTTATTCAAGTAGGGATCCTAAGAATAAAAGTGGGTATAGCTATTAAAAACATTACGGGGATCTCTGATAACAACATAGAGATCCCCGCTAATTATATGCTTAACTGTGGGCTCAGTCGAAAATCTCGTTTTCTGAGGCGTCGTACATCTCTAAGGCCTTACCACCACCACGAGCTACGCAGGTAAGAGGATCATCGGCAATTAGCACCGGAATACCAGTTTCCTCACGCAATAACTTATCAAGATTGTGCAATAAAGCGCCACCACCTGATAAGACCATGCCGTGCTCATAGATATCAGCAGCAAGCTCTGGAGGGCACTTTTCTAAGGCAGTACGTACTGCATTGACTATACCCTTGATAGGATCGGATAGTGCTTCCAAGATTTCATTGGAGTTTAGGGTAAAGGAGCGAGGAACTCCTTCAACTACGCTACGGCCACGTACTTGCTGCTCGTGCATCTCTTGCTCAGCATAGGCAGATCCAATTTCCATCTTGACGCGTTCGGCAGTGCTTTCACCGATCTCATAGCGCTTGGTATTACGTACGTAATCCACAATGGCCTGATCAAAGCGGTTACCACCGATGCGTACGGATTCTGAGTAGACGATACCATTTAAGGAGATCACGGCGATCTCAGAGGTACCACCTCCGATATCAACGATCATGGAGCCTGTTGCCTCGGATACAGGTAAGCCCGCGCCGATGGCCGCAGCCATAGGCTCAGTAATTAAGAAAACCTCAGAGGCACCTGCACCTTCTACGGATTCACGGATAGCACGACGCTCAACTTGAGTTGCGCCACAGGGAACGCATACTAATACGCGAGGTGAGGGCTTGAAGGGCATGAAATGAGAGTTGGTGAGTACCTTATCGATAAAGTACTGCAACATTTTCTCGGTGTATTGGAAATCAGCGATCACACCATCCTTCATAGGACGGATAACTTCGATGTTGCCAGGGTTACGACCGAGCATATCCTTAGCAGCCTTACCTACAGCACATACCTTGCGCTGGGAGCTACCGGATTTATCACTTGAAATTGCTACTACAGATGGCTCGTTAAGGACGATACCCTTTCCTTTGACGTATACGAGAGTGTTGGCAGTTCCCAAGTCAATTGATAGGTCATTTGAGAACATGCTACGTAATTTTTTGAACATTTATATTGGGCCCTAGAGGGTAATGAACCGATGCTCTTGCTTAGCATCAATTTGTTAAGGAATTTTGTGCGCAAAGTATATCATACAAAACGCGATACTATGCGGGATAGCGTGTATTGATGATGGTCAATTTTTGAGGGGGAGAAAATTGATAAAAACCCGCAGAAATTGATCATTCTACGGGTTGGAAGACAGCTAAAACTTATGCTTAGAATGGAATGTCGTCATTCATGGTCATAGCAGGCTCAGTAGGCTCAGCGCTCTGTGCGGTATAAGCATTAGGCTGAGGCTCCGCAGTAGGCTGGCTAAAGCCTGGTTGCATAGGCTGACTCTGAGCTGCAGGAGCTTGATAAGGGGACTGCATAGGAGCAGCAGGTGCTGCACCGTAAGCATTTTGCATGGGGGCAGGGCTACTCTGAGCACCATATACACCCTGAGGGGCTGCAGTATTGGCGCCATAGGGATTAGCTGCAGGAGCTTGCTGGCCATAAGCACCAGCACCCTGTGCACCATAAGGGCTAGCAGCTTGGGGAGCTTGAGCACCGTAGGCAGGAGCTGATTTTTGAGCCCAAGGATTGCTACCTGCTGTCTGATAGGCACTGTTAGTAGCACTTTGCTGGCCATAGCCTGCAGTTGCAGTAGCTGTAGCACCAGCACTGGCACCGCCTTGTCTTGAACCAAGCATCTGCATCTCATCTGCAACAACCTCGGTTACATAATGCTTTTGGCCATCCTTATCATAGGAGCGGGTACGGAGCTTGCCCTCGATATATACCTGAGAGCCCTTGTGCAGATATTGACCAGCAATCTCTGCAAGCTTATTCCACATGGTGACACGGTGCCATTCTGCAAACTCAGTGTATTCACCAGTCTCCGAGTTACGACGCACTTCGTTAGTAACCATAGAAATGGATGCCACACTTCTACCAGAAGTGGTTTGTCTTACGGTGGGCTCATCTCCTAAGTTACCGATGAGAATGACCTTGTTAACGCCTCGTGCCATGATTTAATTCCTGTATTTTAAAGTACCGTAGTAAATAATATTTGTTGTGCTAACTTTACAGCATTACAGCTTGATTTTCACTCATTAATTGAACTTTGTTGCAAAATTGAGGATCATCTCAAGAAGTAAAAACGATAGTAAAAAAGTTATTTAAAATTAAGG
>CAVHVI010000041.1:0-13761 GCA_963639245.1 Bacteroidaceae bacterium | reverse complement strand
TAATTACATCGGTACCTGCACAATGCCAGCTTGAGTCACAATTCCTGTCACTACTTTTCTACTCTTAGTGTTACGAACCTGTACCTGATCTCCTAAATTACCATCACTGAGCGCTTGTCCCTGTGTTTTGACGCTAAGGGATCCCTTTTGCGCTAAAAGCGTGATGTTATCGCCACGGCAGATCATGCAAAAATCTCCGCTTTTTATTTGATCTCCAGCCTTAATATCCTTCTTTAAACGACTTCCTACTAAGGCATTAACATCGTTGATGGCAGATACTGAGTTTACATCAGCATCAACGTATGATGCTTCAAGCATGCTCTCATCGATCACACTGCGCTTTGGGATATTAACTATGGCAGTTACGGTAGGCACTAGGCGACGTACACTCACAGGAATCATCAATGTCCAGCTATGATTAGGCTTATTACAGCTTAATTTAACCTGAGAGTTACGCATGATGCGCTTTGATTGTAGCTGTGCGGTTAAATAGCCCTCACACTTTCCGCCAAAATCTCGGCTCTCATCGATAAAGCCTGCCTTAACTTCAATTTTATTTGAGCTATTATCTTTTGGAAATTGTGCCAACATGTACTGCTCGGCTGCCTTTTTAAAAAAAGCCGCCTCCTCCTTACTTGCTTGTGCTTGAGTACTTAAGCAAAGCATGCATGCGATCGTTAAAGGATAAAGTACTGCCTTATACAATTTTTGCTCCTGAGGTTTCTTTGGTAATTTTAGCACTTGCCATAATAGCAGTTAGAGCTTCTTTGTCGATGTTGTGAAAAAGCGCGCAGTACTTAAAGCTTAATTGGAATAATATTTTGCTAATCACTGTAAGCAGAATAGAGGACAGCAAATATGATCGGAGTTATGGATTCTGTAAAGGAACTTACCGAAATCGTCGGCCAAAACCGCATGGAGCTTCTGCTATTTAAGCTTACAGGACAAAAACAGCGTTATGGCATCAATGTATTTAAGGTAAGAGAGGTCTTACCTTGTCCACATCTAACTAAGTTGCCGCGTTTGCAAAAATATGTCGTGGGCGTGGCTCATATCCGTGGGCAAACTATTTCGGTAATCGATCTGGCCTTGGCTATTGGCTCAAAGATACCGGCTGATCCTGCTAAATCCTTCATCGTGATTGCAGAATACAACCGTTCCACGCAGGGCTTTTTAGTATCAGGGGTGGAGCGCATCGTAAATTTAAATTGGTCGCAGATCCTACCTCCGCCTAATGGAGTGGGGCATAGCAATTACATGACGGCGGTAACTGAGATCAACAAGGAATTAGTTGAGATCTTGGATGTTGAAAAGATACTTGAGGAAATATCTCCTGCAAGGGTCAAGCTACAGCCACAAGCCCTATCTGCTGATGAGGAATTTGCTAATTTCTGCAGAGATCATCATGTAACGGTGCTAGTTGCCGATGACTCCTTAGTTGCTAGAAAGCAAATTAAGGGAGCTTTAGCGCAATTAGGTATTGATACCATTGAGGCCTCCGATGGCCTTAAGGCCTTGAACATGCTACATGAATTTGTGCAGGATACCGGCAATATTGCATCTAAGATAAAGCTAGTGATCTCCGATGTGGAGATGCCTGAGATGGATGGCTATACCTTAACAGCGAGCATTAGACAGGATCCATCACTTAAGGGCTTATATGTCATCATGCATTCCTCCTTATCTGGAGTTTTTAATATCAGCATGGTACAAAAGGTTGGAGTTAACGACTTTATCCCTAAGTTTGATTCAGCCGAGCTGTGTGGGGCGGTCAAAAAGGGCATAGAGCTTGTTAACAGTGGTCAAAGCCTTGAGGTTTTTAAGGCTAAAGGTTAGGCGTCATAATGCATAAAGATGCTTAAGACTTATAAATTCGCTACAATTAATCCCATATGTTTTTAGGATTAGTGCATGTTTTTTTTCAAGCGCAAGAATCAAGATCAAGAAAAAGATACAAATAAACAAGAGAATGTAGTTGCGCAGGCAAGTGTTGCTCACCTAAGCGATCCTGTGGCAGGTGCTGCTCAAGCAAGCACTGGGGTTAAGCGTGTGGGATCGCTTGCCCGCCTTGCGCGTGTTGAAAATACAACAAGTCGTAATAGTAGACTGCCAAGTCAAAATGCCGATCGCAAATTATCCTTTGATGAGCGTGTAGAAATTGCCCGCGCTAAATTAAGGGCCGATGCTGAGGCTAGGCGCAAGGCTCAAGGTGATAATTTAGCAAAAGCACAGACAGCAGTGGGAACTACTCAGAAGAGCTCCCCCATCAACAAATTAAGCAATGAAGAGCTGTTGCAGCGTCTTAACAAGATCGGTCGTCCTACGGATAAAACTGTAATTCTTGCCTCCGCGCGTACCAACATTAACCGCAATCCTGATGCTATGCCTCAGCATAGGCGCGTCGCCGTTGCCGAATCCCAGATCTCCGATCTGCAATATCATCGCTTTGCCGTATTCTTGCAATCTAAAAGTGGCATAGTGCTAGGTGAGGGCAAAAAATATTTGGTAACCTCACGTCTCTCCTCGCTAGTTAATAAATATAAATGCGATTGCATGGATACCCTTATTACCTTGGTAGTTGAGGAAAAAGATAGATCCTTAGTCGATGATGCCATAGATGCCATGACTACCAATGAAACCCTATGGTTTCGTGATACCTATCCCTATCTTGCGCTACAAAATATCATCATCCCCGATCTGATAGCGCGCGGAGTGGATAAGCAGGTACGTATTTGGTCGGCAGCCTGCTCCTCAGGTCAAGAGCCTTATTCAATTGCCATAACTATTCAGGAAATGCTCGGGCGGATGATCCATATCGATCCCTCCTTAGTGCAGATCGTGGGTACCGATCTCTCAACAGAGATGCTACAGCATTGTCGTGATGGCCTATATGATGCCCATGCCTTATCTCGCGGCTTAACTGCTGAGCGTAGGGCCAAATTCTTTAAGCCTACGCATAATCCAGCACTTATGCGCATCGATCCGCGTGTATCGAGAATGGTGGAGTTCCGCCCCTTAAATCTTTTGGGATCCTTTGCACTGATGGGGCATTTTGATGTCATCTTCTGTCGCAACGTACTTATCTACTTTAATAATGAGGTAAAGCGTCAGATCCTACAGCGCTTCCTCTATTGCTTAAATCCTGGTGGCTATCTCATTTTAGGCTCGACAGAGACTGTAACTGGCGTTGCCGATAAGTTTGAAATGATACGTTGCCATCCTGGGATCATCTATAAATTGCGCAACTAGCCTAGCTTGCAAACAATACTCAAATTGGCATAAAACATGCTCAAGACTACATAGATGTGGCTTGAGCATTTTTTTTGACGCTTTTTGGAGCTTTGCGGGGCGTATATATGTCAGTTTCTTTTGATAAGGTATTCGGAGTACATCAATACACCATGGATGTACGTACGAAGCGTGCTGAGGTGTTGGCAGGAAATTTGGCTAATGCAGAAACTCCAGGCTATAAGGCCCGTGATTTAGATTTTTCTATGGCGCTATCGCAAGCAGCCGAGCGCTCCTTAGTTAAAGATAGCACTGAGCCTAATGCGCAGATGGTTAAGACTAATGCTCGTCATATGGATCTTGAGGCTATATCAAAGGATCCTGAGCTTATTCTTAAATACCGCAATCCCTATCAGGCCGATACTGGTAATGGTAATACCGTTGAAAGCAATTCCGAGCGTATGAATTACACGGAAAATACCCTCGAATATCAAGCATCCCTGACCTTTTTAAATAGCCGCATCAGCAAATTGATGTCCGCTTTGAAATCTAATTCATAGGAGCCTTACTATGAGCGTTTTTAGAATATTAGATATTGCAGGCACCGCCATGAATGCCGAATCAGTGCGTTTAAATGCTACCGCCTCAAATCTTGCAAATGCTGAGTCGGTAAGCTCCTCCATAGATACTGTATATAAGGCCCGTCGTCCGCTTTTTGCCGCGGCTATGGATGAGGCCTTACAAAGAAATGAAGCGCAAGGTGAGCCTACTGATCCTAAAAGTGGCGAGCCCTATGGTATTGGCGTTGCCTTAAAGGGCATAGTTGAATCAGATGCTCCAGCAATTAAGGAATATAGTCCTAATCACCCGCTTGCTGATGAGAATGGCTATATTTATCGTCCTAATGTTAATCCGGTTGAGGAAATGACAGACATGATCTCGGCAAGCCGTAATTATCAGACGGCAGTACAGATCGCATCTAATGCCAAATCCATGCTACAGGCCACGCTACGCCTAGGTCAAAGTCAGAGCTAATTAAGCCTATTGCAAAAGCCCTAATTAAAATGCCCATGCCAAAATCAAGGTGTGGGCACTTTTTTATACACCTAGTTTTAGTCTTTTTAATGCACTTTTACTGCACAACATAAAATTTGGTAGTTACCACATTTTTTAATTAAACTTGTCAGACAATCGCATATTTGTGAGAGAAAAGGAGGTGCACCAAAGTAGAAATGGCTTATTTCTCATCTGGTGCAGTCCATAAAAGTCTTTATTTTACGCGTAACATCGGCTCTGCAAATTTCTTCTTCAATTCTCGCGGAGTTATACATGCAGGTAAAAAAACTTCTTCCCGTATCCATTATGGCCGCAGCTGTGGTCTTAGGTGCTTGCTCTGCCAATCAAGAGCAGAGTGTGGCTAAGACTCACACTGAGATGACTCCATCTCAGATCACCAACCCCTTGGCAACTCATGGTGTGGTAACCTCTCCAAACTATCTTGCAACTCAGGCTGGCTTGGATGTCTTACGCCGTGGCGGTACTGCAATTGATGCTGCTATTGCCACCGCCGCCACCTTGACTGTAGTCTATCCGCAGATGTGCACTTTAGGTGGTGATAACTTCTGGCTTATCTACAATGCCAAGACTGGTGAGATGAAGGCCTTGAATGCCTCTGGCCGTGCCGGTGAAAAAGCTACCATCGATTTTTACAAGAGCAAGGGCTTTGAGAAGATCCCCTCTCGCGGCTACTATGCAGCTAATACCGTGCCAGGCGTAGTCTCTGGTTGGGATGAGGCCTATAAGATGTCGGTTAAGGAGCTTGGCTCAAAATATAAGTGGGCTGATATCCTCAAGACTCCGATTGAATATGCAGAAAATGGCTTCCCAGTAAGCACCTCCTTAAATTACTGGTCAGAGGTCAATGTTGATCCTACTGATACTGAGTTCCGCGATCTTCAGCGCTTCCCTGAGTTTTCTAAGATCTTCTTAAAGGACGGTGACAAGCCCTATAAGGTAGGCGAGATCCTAAAGCAGTCTGATTTGGCTGATACCCTAAGCTTAATTGCTAAGAAAGGCGCAAAGGAATTTTACCAAGGTTCCATTGCCAAGAAGATAGTCTCCGATCTAGAGGCTCACGATGGCATGCTCTCCTTGGCTGATTTCAAAGCACATCACGCTGATTGGGTAGATCCTATCCATGTACCATATCGTGATTTAGTAGCCTACAATTTCCCGCCTAACACCCAGGGCATGGCCTCCTTGGAGATCCTAAATGTGCTCAATAACTTTGATGTTAAGAGCCTAGGAGAGGGCACTGCTGATTACTATCATGTGATCATCGAGGCAACCAAGCAGGCCTTTGCTGATCGTGATAAGTATTTAACCGATCCTGAGTTTGCTGATATTCCGCTTGATAAGCTCTTATCCACAACTCACGGCAAAGAGCAGGCTGCTCGCATTGATATGACCAAGGCTGCCACTAAGGTTGAACCTCTTGATCCTAAGGGCGATACCATTTGGTTAGGTGTAGTGGATAAGGATGGCAATGCTGTATCCTTAATTCAGTCCATCTATCATGACTTTGGCTCAGGCATCGTACCTGAGGGCACTGGTGTGTTATTACAGAATCGTGGCTCCTTCTTTAGCTTAGATCCTAACCACGTCAACTCCTTACAGCCTCACAAGCGTACCTTCCACACCTTAAACCCTGCCATGATGCTTAAAAATGGCAAGCCCTATCTCGTATATGGCACCATGGGTGGTGAAGGTCAGCCTCAGACTCAGGCTGCTATTGCAACCCGCGTAGTTGACTTTGGTATGACTCCGCAGCAGGCAATCAATGCTCCAAGATGGCTTTATGGTCGTACCTGGGGTAAGGCCTCCAACGATCTCAAGATGGAAGGTCGTATTCCTGATGAGGTCTTAAAGGAGCTTGCTAAGCGTGGCCATCCTGTTAAGGCTGTGGATGACTTCACCGATACCATGGGACACGCTGGCGCTATCTTAGTTGATCAGGAAACTGGCGTGCTCGAAGGTGGTACCGATCCTCGTGGTGATGGCTTAGCTGCTGGCTACTAAGCTTGAATTGCTAAATCTTTGATTGAAAATTAAGGCTCCTCTGTTGGGAGCCTTATTTTTAGGAGAGGGCTGATTTCTTAATACTTTTGCAGATCCTTTTTAACTCTTTAATGAAAATCTCTGCATCAAGAAAATAGTTGGGGTAGGCCTTTTGAACCTTAGTTAAATCACCAACAGATACCAAAACCACCATGATATTAGAGCTATTGTTTGCTTCTTTTGTTGTGTACATTTGCTCGGCATCCTTGGCTTTATCTTTAGCAAACGGAATTATGCTTACAGTACCAACCTCAGTATTGAGTTCTAGGAGCTGATAGTATCCTTGGTTTTGTCCATTGGTTAAGATCCTATTAGTTGCAATAGTTACCCCTTTTAGCTTGGTGAAAATATTGAGCCTTTGCTCCAGATCTTCAAATTTTGCGACAAGGGCTAATTTAGAGTAACCTCTTAGTTCCTCAAGCACCGGTGTTTTTTCGTATATTGAAAAAAGAGCACTGCTAAGCTTAAAGAAACGTTTAAAGCTTTCCTCACCAACTCCTAATTTAAAGGGAGTCTGCTCAATGACGCCTAAGGTTTCGACTGCAGTTGCCCAGGCATGTTGCAATCTTGTTCTGATTTGAATTTCAATAGCCAAGCAATTGAGCTTTGGATGTTTTGCATTGCTGTATTGGTAAACTAGATGAAAGCTTCTATAGCCATCACTCTTAGGCTCACTAATGTAGTCCCTTGGCGGAAATTTGAGTGGATGTTTAAATTTAGCATGTAAAAGCTTGCTGTAAAAACGGTCTACTTCATTTTGCGATTTTAAAATGACACGAATTCCCGCAATATCTTGAATTTTGCTTAGTCTTCCAGAAAACCTGTTTAGCTTATATACGATAGAGCTCAAGCGTTTAAGCCTTTGCGCAATGATGGCGTCAGCAAATCCCTCTTCCTTGCATTTCTTTCTTAGCAGACTTTGAAAGGTATTTAGGACATAGCTGTGAGCGCCTCTCCATTGAGACAGATTCTCTAATGCGGCATGCGTTTTTTCTGATGAAACATCTTCCTTGCGCAGGATTTCACCTGCTTTGTTCACTTGAGATATTGTGGGAAGTTTCAATGTTTCTGTCATTTTCCAATGCTCGTATTTATCGATTAGCCTCGTCTTAAAGCTAAAAAATCTGTTTCTTAATTTTGTATCTGCTAGCTTCACCCTACATGATTCAAGCTTAGCTCAGACTTTTTATACATTATTCGTAAGCTTATAGAAGGATATAGCTATTAGAAATCATGGTCACTAACGGAGCAATAATGTCTTATTAAGGAGCATTTTGTGTACTTTGTCACAAATTTCAGGCATTGGCCAGATAAAGTAATATAATCCGCCCACTTTTTTAGCCTTGTATGCATATTGAGAGAGTGTAAATGCATTGAGGTAGAGATTTGAGAGGATGCTATGTTGCAAAAAATTAAGCACAACCTAGCCATGCAGATCTTCGTTGCATTAGTGCTAGCTGTTTTTAGTGGATTGGCACTGCAAAGCTATGCAGACTTTGCCGTGAACTATATCAGACCCTTTGGTACTATTTTCCTAAACCTCATCAAGTTCATTGTCGTGCCCATTGTGCTCTTCTCTATTATGTGCGGCATTATTTCGATGAAGGATATAAGAAAGGTTGGCTCTGTTGGTATTAAGACCGTCCTTTTTTATACGTGTACCACCATCATCGCCATTGCTATTGGCCTCTTTGTATCAGACATGGCCAAGGGCATGTTCCCAGTTATTGCGACCACCGATCTAGCCTATAAGGCACCAGAGCAAAGCGCTCATGTGATGGATATGATCGTGGGCATGTTCCCATCAAACTTCTTTGAGCCTATGGTGCATTCCAATATGCTGCAGGTGATCGTTATCTCCTTGATGCTAGGCTTTGCTACCATCTTAGTTGGCGAGAAGAATGAGCGTGTAGTGCCACTTATGAACGATATCAATGAGATCTTCATGAAGTGTATGAACATGATCCTAAGTCTTTCCCCCTATGGTGTGTTCTGCCTTTTATGCCCGATCATTGCTCAAAATGGCTCTGCTATCATCGGCTCCCTAGCTCAGGTTATTTTAGTTGCCTATATTTGCTTCTTTATAAATGGCTTTATCGTCTACAGCATCATTATTAGAACCATGGGTGGCATGAGCCCGCTTAAGTTCTTCTATGGAATTTTGCCGGCAATGATGTTCGCCTTCTCCTCAGCATCCTCTGTAGGTACCTTGCCTCTTAATATTAAGTGCACCAATAATTTAGGCGCTAAAAAGGAGATCACCGCCTTTGCCTTACCCCTAGGTGCCACTATCAATATGGGTGGTACCGCTATTTATCAGGGTGTAAGCGCTATCTTTATTGCATCCTGCTATGGCATAGATTTAACTTTTGGCCAGATGGTTACTATCGTTTTAACTGCAACCTTGGCCTCAGTTGGTACTGCTGGTGTTCCTTCATCAGGCCTCGTGATGTTGGCAATGGTATTAACCTCTGTAGGTCTTCCTGTTGACGGTGTAGCATTGGTTGCAGGCGTTGATAGAATTTTTGATATGGGCCGTACCGTTATCAATATTACCGGTGACTCTGTTGGCGCTATCGTGATCTCAAATATTGAAACCAAGCTTGAAAAAAGAAAATTAGCAAAAGCTGCTAGAAAAAATAGCTAGCCTTTGACTTTTCTTTAACCTTCTTCCTCTAAGCCTGAGCAGAATTTCCTCCTTTGCTCAGGCTTTGTTTTTCAAATCTTGCCGTTTAATTTAAGGCCTCCTATACTTATGGCAAGCTCTGCCGTTGCTATCAAAAAAGCCTCGATCTTAAATGAAAATAAAGCTTAAATAACAGATAGTTAATCTTGGTAATAAGCAACTGGCATGGTTATTGAATAAATAGCACTATTAAAGAGTTTGGCGGCAGTGTTTGCCGTTGCAATGAAGGAGGATCACCTCATGTCAGATACGAGTAGCTTTGATTACAGTGCCATTGGCAAGACTGCATCGTATATTGCATCTGAGAAAGCATCATCCACTAGTAAATCCTCTAGTAGTACCCTTGATCAAGAAGACTTTTTAAAGCTCTTGACTACGCAGTTATCAAATCAGGATCCAACTGCACCTGTGGATAACACTGAAATGGTAAATACTATGTCACAGCTATCGGTAGTTCAAAGCTTAAGCACCATTACCACGGGCATGGATAGTATTGTGAACGCTATTTCATCAAGTTCAGCCCTCTCGGCCTCAAGCTTGGTTGGTCGCTCCGTGCTTACCGATTCAAGCACTGGCTTTTTTGATGGTAGTAATGCGCTTACTGCAAAGATCGATGCTGGCAGTGGGGCTAATAATCTTAAGATCACCATTACCGATGCCAATGGATCTGTAGTTGGTTCCTATAGCGCAGATGCAGGCTCTGGCTCAATGGATTTTAGCTGGGATGGCACCGATGCTAGCGGTAATACCCTAGGATCTGGCGTCTATACTATTACTGCAACAGCTGAGCAAAACGGTAAAACAGTAAGTCTCCCGGTTTCAACCTATGCTGTAGTTGGCAGTGTAACCTTAGGCACCACAACCTCCGATACTACTTTAAATCTAATAGGCTATGGCGATGTGAAGCTTTCGGATATCTCAGAGATTTCAATGTAGGTTTGCATAGCTTTAAAAAGAGCCTGCTGTCATTTAAGTGACGGCAGGTTTTTTTATAATATCTTAACCTCTATCTATCAATAAAATCCTTTCATTTTCAAGGCATTAAAACAGCTGGCATAGTAATTGCTCTTAAACGCTTGCTCATCGGCTAAAGCTTGCGTGGAGGATAAATGGATAAATTACTATGGGTTGCCATGTCTGGTGCTAAGGAGAATTTTCATGCCTTAGCGGTTAGATCTAACAACCTTGCTAATGCCAATACCACCGGCTTTAAGGCAGATTTTGAAAACTCGCGCGCGATGAGTGTCTTTGCCGATGCCTATCCTACCCGTGCCTTTGCTATGGATGAGCGCCCTGGTTACAACATGACTGGTGGTGCTATTGAAACTACCGATCGCGATCTAGATATAGCAATTAATGGTGATGGCTTTATTGCAGTTAATGATAAGGAAGGCAATGAGGCTTATACCAGAATGGGGAGCTTTATGCTAAGTGCCGATGGTGTTTTAAGAACCCAAAATGGCTTAGATGTGCTCGATGAAAATGGCTCGCAGATCATATTGCCACCCATGCTTGAGGCCATCCATATCTCTGATGATGGCGTGATTTCAGGGCGTCCTCAGGGGGCTGATTCAAATGTAATGGAGAATTACCAAAGAATTAAGCTAGTCTCGGTTGAGGATTATAAGAATATAGAAAAGGGCTATGACGGCCTATTTAGACAAAGAGATGGCACAGCCCTTGCACAGGATGTAGCTGTAAGGGTGCGTAGTGGCATGCTTGAGGGCTCTAACGTAAATCCAGTCGAGGAATTGACCTCCTTGATCAGAATTCAGCGCCAATATGACACCACCGTAAAGTTAATCGATGAAGCAAATCAGATGGATTCAGCTCAGGATCGTCTGCTAAGTTACCAGTAGGAGCGCGTATATGATCCCGGCATTATGGATAAGTAAAACAGGTCTTGATGCGCAACAGACCAATATTTCAGTGACCTCAAATAACCTTGCTAACGCCAATACCGTAGGCTTTAAAAAGGGACGTGCAATATTTGAGGATCTTCTTTATCAAAAGGTAAATCAGCCTGGTGGTCGTTCTAGTGCTGACGGCTATTTACCTGAGGGCTTGATGCTTGGTGCTGGTGCTAAGGTGGTGGCCACTCAAAAACAATTTGGACAGGGTGATGTTGAAACCACTGACAATAGCTTTGATCTCATGATCCAAGGTCGAGGCTTTTTTGAAATTCAGCTACCAGATGGTACTACCGCCTACACGCGCAACGGTCAGTTCACCAAAAATGAGGAAGGTACCATTGTTACTGCTGATGGCTTTCCGCTTTTGCCTCAGATGATGGTGCCAGAAAATGCCACCTCTATTACCGTAGGTCGCGATGGTCAGGTAAGTGTAACCTTAGGAAATTCCTCAGTATCGCAGGATTTAGGCCAGATCACTATAACTGATTTTATTAATCCCTCAGGGCTTGAGCCGGTGGGAGATAACCTCTTTTTAGAGACTACCGCCTCTGGTACTCCGCAGCAGGGAATTGGTGGTCAGGATGGTATGGGCACTATTCGCCAGAGCATGCTGGAGACCTCCAATGTTAAGGTGACTGAGGAGCTGGTAAATCTTATTACCGCACAGCGTGTTTATGAGATGAACTCTAAGGTTTTAACTACAGTTGATGAGATGATGGGATCATTAATCCAGTCAGTCTAATTGCCGATATATATATATTAAAAAAAGCTTAAGGTTTGGGAGAGAGATGATGAAAAAGAGTTTATTTGCGTTAGCCTTGATCTCTGCATGGGCATTAAATGGCTGTGCCTTAGATACTTTTGATCCCAAGCCTGATGATCCTGCCTATGCTCCAGCTCTGCCTGAGCAGGATTATGCAGCTCCAGTGCCCACAGGTGGGATCTATAACTCCTATAACAGCTCCAATGGTCTTTATACCGATACTAAGGCTCATCGTGTAGGCGATATTATTTCGGTCTCTCTTGAGGAATCCACATCGGCATCTAAAAAAGCCGGCACTTCTATGTCTAAGGAAAACAGTGTCGATTATGGCCAGATGAACATTGCTGGAAGTAATATTCATTTAGGCAAATATACGCCCACTATGAATGTCAGCAATTCACAGGATTTTGCAGGATCTGGCAATGCCTCGCAATCTAATAGCCTCTCAGGTCAGATCTCTGTATCTGTTGTAAGGGTGCTGGCTAATGGCAATTTACAGGTACAAGGTGAGAAATGGCTCATGCTAAACAACGGTAACGAGTATGTACGTGTAACCGGCTTAGTTCGTCCTGAGGATATTAATTCAGATAATACGGTCTCTTCTCAGCGTATTGCTAATGCCCGTATTCAGTATGGTGGAACTGGTGATTTAGCAAGTACCCAAGAGCGTGGCTGGCTGTCAAAGTTCTTTAACAGCGTGTTCAATATCTTTGGCTAGTTAGCTTTGCTAAGCTTTTGCTAAATACTGCACGGTAAATTTGATGAGGGAGGGGATAACAAGATGAGATTTATAAGATTATTAGCTACTGCCACTAGCGTAGTTTTGCTTACTTTATCTCTTAATGCCAATGCTACCCGCATCAAGGATATTACCTCAGTTGAGGGAGTACGCGATAATCAGTTAGTAGGCTATGGTCTAGTTGTAGGTCTTGCAGGTACCGGTGAGAAAAACAGTAAATTTACCGAGCAGACCTTCCGCTCAATGCTCAATAACTTTGGTATTAAGGTTCCAGATTCAACCTCGCTTAAGATTAAGGATGTCTCTCCGGTAGCCATTCATGCGACTTTGCCACCATTTTCAAAGCCTGGTCAAACTATTGACGTCACAGTATCCGCCATAGGTGAGGCTACCTCTTTGCGAGGTGGTACTTTGCTGCAAACTATGTTGCGTGGTATTGATGGCAATGTATATGCAATTGCCCAAGGTTCCTTAGTAGTTGGTGGCTTGGGAGTAGAGGGCGCGGATGGCTCTAAGGTAACCGTGAATACGCCAACGGTGGGACGAATTGCTAATGGTGCAATAGTTGAGCGTACCGTTCCTAATAGCTTTTCAAGCTCCGATAGCATAGTTTTAAATCTTGATAGACCAGATTTTACCTCAGCAAAAAATGTAGCTGATGCTATAAATGATCTTTATGGAGATGGCTCAGCGGTTGCTCAAGATGCTGTTTCGGTACGAGTGTTAGCTCCTCGTAATCCAACCAAACGCGTGGAGTTCCTATCCTCAATTGAAAATTTAACGGTAGATCAGGGTGAGGATAAGGCACGCATAGTTGTCAATTCAAGAACTGGTACTATCGTGGTGGGCTCCAATGTTAAGCTCAAGCCAGTAGCCGTCACTCATGGTGGACTTACGGTCACTGTATCTGAAAATCCGCAGGTATCTCAGCCTAATTCCTTCTCTCAAGGACAAACTGCGGTGGTGCCTAATTCTCAAATTGCTGTATCAGAGAAAAAAGGCAATATGTTTAAGTTTGATGCAGGTGCAAATCTTGATGATCTAGTACGTGCGGTAAATCAAGTGGGCTTAGCTCCAGGCGATCTGATGTCGGTATTAGAGGCACTTGATAAGGCTGGTGCTATCGATGGTGAGCTTGAAATCATTTAAATTTGCTCTCTAGTTCCTCTTGGCCGGGTCGATCCCGGCTTTTTTTTTATAAATTTCGCGACTTTTTCTCAAGTTGTCTATAAATTTTTAATTAGATTTATTTATTCTAGCATTAGATATATTTATGCAAATATAAAAAATATTTCACTGTAAATGCGATTTATAT
>CAVHVI010000040.1:0-13906 GCA_963639245.1 Bacteroidaceae bacterium | reverse complement strand
TTAAAATATTTTTAGTTGTCAGTAACAAATTGTAGATTTGTTACCCTATTTTGGCAATTTGCTTAACAATTAGCATGAAGTCTTACACTCATTGCCTTGAAACCTTGAGCCTAAAAAGCTTAGCTTGAAGGCAAAAAAAAATCCCGCCACCTAGGACGGGATTTAAGCGCTAGATTAAGTTAGATTAAATCTTCTTAGATGAAATCACCAAGGAGTCAGCTCTAGTTCTCTCGTGACGGAACAAGAGATAGATGATGGCTGCAAGTACGATGATAGCTACAACAGTGAAGACATTAAACTCAACAGTACCAGTAATTAAGCCACCGATCTGATAGATGATAAGAGCTAAGGCATAAGCAAAGGCCAACATATAGCCAACAGCGAAGCCAAACCACTTACCAGTACCAAACTGACGCTTCATAGCACCTAAAGCGGCAACGCAAGGTACAGACCAGAGGTTGAAGGCTAAGAAGGCCAAAGCTGCAGCAGTTACAGGGAAGAAGCCGTTCATGGCATCAAGTAAGCCCTGATCGTCTTCTGCGATCTCATCACCTAAGCCTAAAAGCATAGCCACAGTACCAACCACGTTCTCCTTTGCCAAGAGACCAGTGATACAAGCAACAGATGCCTGCCAAGTACCAAAGCCAATAGGTGCGAACACGAAGGCAATTAAAGTACCAAAGGCTGCGAGCATTGAGGAGTCAGCATCAACCATGCTGAAGCCTTCAGGGGTGAAGTTGAAGTTTGCTAAGAACCAGAGTACTACGACGGTTGCGAAGATGATGGTACCAGCCTTGATAATGAAGGCACGGCAACGCTCATAGGTAGTACGGAAGATGTTGATAGCCTTAGGCATGTGGTAGTCAGGCAACTCCATTACGAAAGGAGATACATCCTCATGGAAGGCAGATGACTTCTTAAGAATGATACCAGTGATGGCGATGCAGAAGATACCCATGAAGTAAACTGCAGGAGCGATCCAACCATTATCAGGGAAGAAGGCCATGAAGATCATGGTCATGATCGGAAGCTTAGCAGAGCAAGGCAAGAAGGTGGTGGTGATCAAGGTGATGCGCTGCTCATTGATGTTATCAATGGACTTAGTAGACATCAAAGCCGGAACACCGCAGCCAGTTGCAATCAAAATAGGAATGAAGGAACGGCCAGACAAACCAAAGTGACGGAAGATGCGGTCTAAGACGAAGGCCACACGAGTCATGTAACCACACTGCTCAACAATTGAGAGGAGAAAGAACAAGACGATCATCTGAGGTACGAAGCCTAAAACAGCACCGACACCGCCGATAATACCGTCGATGACTAAGCCATTGAGCCACTCAGGTGCTTCAGCCTGCTCAAGAAGATAAGTAGCACCATCAGTGCACCACTCACCGAAGACGACGTCGTTAGCATAATCGGTAGCAGCAGTACCAACAGTGGTAACAGCTAGATAGTAGATTGCATAGATAACAAAGGCAAAGATGGGCAAGGCCAAGAACTTATTAGTAACAATGTTATCTATCTTGTGAGATAAGGAGGAAGCCTTATTCTCATCACGGCTTGAAACCTTAGCGATTACTTTATCGATCAAGGCATAACGAGCCTGAGGGAAATAAGCCTCTGCGTCAGTGTTGTACTCACGCTCGATCATGGAACGGCCCTTAGCAACCTCTGCTAAAAGCTTCTCAGAGCCACGGTATTCCTGCAAATATACCTTATCTTGCTGCAATAAGGAGGTAGCAATGAAGGTACGCTCAGCCTGATTCTTGCCCTCACCTAAAAGACCACCGATGGTATTTAAAAGGTTTACGACATTCTCAGGATAAATCTTGCTAGCAGATACAGTAGCAGTTGCATTAGCAATTGCATCCTGAAGCTCATCTAAGCCCTTGCCAGTTGATGCAGAAACAGCAACTACGGGTACGCCCAATTCCTTAGATAAAGCAGCAGTATCGATGGTGATGCCTTCATCCTTCAAAAGATCGGTCATGTTCAAAGCAAGAACAACTGGACGACCCATAGGAAGAATTTCTAAGGTCAAGGACAAGGAACGCTCAAGGTGAGTTGCATCCAAAACGTTGACGATGACGTCATAGTCGTTTGAGAGCAGGAAGTTTCTTGAAACGATTTCTTCTGCTGAATATGGAGATAAGGAATAAAGACCAGGAAGGTCAACTACGTCCCAATCACGCTTGGAGATCTTACCAATAACCTGATCAACGGTTACGCCAGGCCAGTTACCAACATACTGATTAGCACCAGTTAAGGCGTTAAATAAAGTGGTCTTACCGCAGTTTTGGTTGCCGATAAGAGCTAAGGTTTTCTGAGTCATTATTCTTTTACCTCAACTAGAGCTGCATCAGAGCGACGAATGGTCAAAGAATAACCACGAACGTTAAGCTCAATAGGATCACCTAAGGGTGCAGAGCGTACCATGGTAACCTTAGTATTAGGGGTAATACCCATGTCGAGTAGACGACGGCGCAAAGAGGTGCCTTCACCGCGAACGGCAGACACTTCAGCACTCTCGCCGACTTTTAGGTTTTCAATAGTCTTCATAAAGAAATGCCACGTTACAAGCTTAGCCATAAAGCTTTACTAATAACGAAGCTTCCTCCTTTTCTTGCGGTTAAAAATAAGCAAAGCCTAAGCTCTGCCTATGTGTGGTCTAGCCACGAAATCAAGCTACAGTAATTTCGCAGAACATTTACTGCAGAAACATCATTAGCAATGAGCCTAATGATCAAGTGATGTACTTATCTATATAAACATCACCTTGATGGGTGGAAGTTGTAGGAGCTTAAGTTAGCCCTATGCAATTAGCATCCACTAACGCGCGGTAGTTTAGGCTAACTGTTAGCTAAATGCAACTATTTTTTAAGAAAGTGTAGGTAAAGTGCATGAATAAGCCTTTAAAGCTCTAGAAAAAAGCAACAAACGGCTTAGGAGTCAAATTTCAGTCAAGGAAGAAAAAATAAGAATAGATGCTAAAAAGCTCCCCTAAGGGAGCCTTTTTTAATGCTATCAAGTGCTAGACTTTTTATTTTTTAGGCCATTACTTACCCAAATGACGTCTTAAAAACTCGAGTACTACCTGTTGCACTTCAGGCTGTACCCAATGCACGCCACCATGTCCTGCGCCCTCTACTAAATAGCGCTCGGCCTCAACACCATGAGCGCGCAGGGCTTGGAACATGATGTCCGTTTCTGCAGAGGATACCAAGGTATCATTGGTGCCATGGAATAAGAGGAAGGGAGGAGTGTGCTCATCTATATAATTGGCAGGATTGTAGCGTTGTACCTCCTGCGGACGCTGTGATACAGATGCATCCACACCACCACAGATGGTACAGCCATTAAGCCATAGCGCTTGGCAGGCTGATGGTGAGTTATAGGCCTGCACTGTCTTTTCATCAAAGCCGTCAGCCATACGCGAGAGATCAGTTACACCATAAAAATCCACCACACAGGAAACTGCAGATGAGACATCGATATTTTCACCAACATCAAATAACCTGCTGTGACCGGTGACACCTGCAAAGCATGACAGATAGCCACCTGCTGAAGTTCCCATAATACCAATACGATTAGGATCGACTCCAAAGCGCATTGCATTTTTTCTTAGATAACGAATAGCACATTTGGTATCAATAATAGGAGCAGGCAAATTAGCTTGAGGAGCAAAGCGATACTCAATTGAGGCTACTAAAAATCCTGCTTGAGCCAAACACATTCTTATCTCAAGATGCGAGGCTCTATTTGAGGTAATAAAGCCACCACCGGTTACAAACACTACCGCAGGCAAAAGCTTTCCGGTGCGCGGTCTTAAGACATCCATCTTAAGATCCACATTAGGATAGCTATGAACGCTTACCTGTGAATAGGTAATTGCTGGGATCAAATCAATGCGGAGCGCACTGTTAGATACTTTTAAAAGCTTGCTTTGAGCGTATTCAGTCATTTTGTCTCTAATCCTTATTTTTTAGCATTGATTTTACACAAAAAAAGAGGCGGAAAAACCGCCCCCTACTTGAATATGGTCAAACACAAAGCTTAGAAGTGCAAGGAACCAGATAGATAGAAGCCATAGGATGGATCAGAGTCATAAGTGGCAAGCTTGTGTCCGTCCTTGTCGTAGACCTTATACTCACGATCAAAGCGAGCCTCAACACCTGCTTTAAGAGTAAGCATATCGATAGGAGAGGCTACGATACCGGCATTAGCAGAAACTGATTTCTCCATGAAATAGCCTTCACGAGCTGCGCCATGCTTGGCCTTATCTGCAAGCTGATATACATCGCGATCGATGTAATTTACGGTACCCTCAAGAGCTAGGCCTTGGGAGAAGCGGTATTGCAAATGGTTATAGGTACCAATGCTACCAGAGAAGCCCAACTGAGAAGGATCACGATAGGCAATTAAGAGCACAGGATCAACATAGTTTTTGATTTCGTTGAAATCAAGGCTCACACCCAAAGCTACGAACCAATCATTGGCAAAGTCATAGTTGAAGCCTGCACGAGGGGTTAGCTGATAATTCTCACTCATGTGGAAATCATCTTCCCAACCAAAGGCAAAGCCCATACCGACAAAATAACCCCAAGTACCAGGATTTCTAGTCTCATATCTGACATCGCCATAGAGCTTGTTTAAGTCAAGATCATCGCTATTTTTGAAATCGTACTTAGTTTTAGTATAACCAAAGGTAAAGTACTCATTAGAGGCCTCGATACCATAGGTAGTAGTTTTTACCTCATCCTTAACATCCTTAGTATCAGCCTTGCCCTGATATGAATAGATAGGAGTTACAGACCATCCCTCAGCCATAGCAGGTAGTGCTAAGGAGGCTAAAACAGCGGCTGCTAACAAAGTAACTTTACGCATAATATTTCCCTTTAAACATACATTTAAGCCTGTCTGACAGGCTATCTTGGCCAAATTGTATAAAAAAACATATCTTATTCAAATAGGCCTAAGCTGTATTTTTACAAAAAACATCCGATAAAAGTAGCAATCAGGCAAAATCTTTGCAAAAAAATTTAAGATCTCTTTGATTTTTCAATATTTTTTCTACTAATCACCTAGATTGCTTTTGTGATATGCTTGCACAAAAATTTTTACGGACCTCACATATTATGCTTCGTACTGGAATTTTGATTGCTGCCCTAAGCTGTGCAGCTGCAGTTTATGCCGAACCTAGCGACATCAACGACAAATTACTATCGGTTAAGGGCACCTTAGATAGCATCAACGAGGAGCTATCCTCAGCCCATGCCGATGTCAGTAGCATCAAAAACACTATCAATGCCTCAGCTAAGGCTCATGAAAAAATGAATAGACAGATGCTAGATGAGATCAAAGCCTTGCGTCGTCAAAACCAAGCGCTCATTGATATGAATCAAGCCTTAATCAATGCAGCCGCCAGCGGACCCAATTCCAGCAAATCATCAGAGGTCATCATGAATGCCTCGCGCAATTATGATGTGGAAACTCCTGATGGCAAAATGCTCTTTGGCGGTGAGGAATATGTATATGTAAAGGAAGCCGAGGCTACCTTTGCAGCTCGTGTCGATACTGGTGCTACCGTATCCTCAATTACCGCTACCAATATCTCCCGTTATGAATCAGACGGCGTAAAGATGGTGCGTTTCACCATTGAAGCCAATGGTCGCAAGATAGAGGCCGAGGCTCCATTTATCCGCGTAACGCGTGTACGTCAATCCTCAGCTGAGGGCTTTAGCTATCGTGTAGTGGTAGGTCTTAATATAAAGATAGGTAGCTATTCTGTATATAGCGAATTTAACCTCATGGATCGTACCTCCATGGACTTTCCTATGCTCCTAGGCCGTACCCTACTTACCGATATAGCAGCCGTTGATGTATCACGCAACTACATTCAAAAGCGTGCTGATCCTGATGGCTTAGTTTTAATTAACAATGATCTCTATAATCTCTTAAAGCGTAACGGCAAGGATCCAAACAGCGAATACGATGAGCGTATGGCTAAGAGTGCTGCAGGACAAATTGCCGTGCCTGATGATGATCATGCAACCTTAGGTACTAATTCAGGAACAGCTCTGCCTGAGGTCTCACAGCAAATGCTAAAAGAAGAGTACACCAAGCGCATGGTCGATGCTGGTGTGAGTTTGCCTGCCGATCTTAAAAAGGAGCAGGATGAAATGAAGAAAGCTCAAGAGCAAACTAAAGCGCCATCAAAAGAAAATACTGACTCTCAGGCTAACAAGCAGAGAAAGGATCAGATAAAAGACCAAGCAAAGGATCAAGCTACACCTAAGGAAGGTAAATAATAAATGGTATCCCGCGGAGTTTTCTACTTTGTAACAGCCATACTCTTTATAGTTGGCGTGATGCTCATGGCATATCAGCATATTGCCTACGATCTTCCCTTCACTCCAGGTCAAGACCGAGTGCTTTGGAATGTAGAGGCCAAAATTGAGTTCCAGCCAGATGAGGAGCAGCCGGCATTGCTACGCTTTGCCCTTCCCGCAGTTCAGCCTGGCATGACTCAGGTTAAGCAAACCACTGCCTCCTTAGGCTATGGCGTAAGCTATATAAATCGCAATGGCAATAATTATGTGGAATGGACCAAGCGCAACGTCTCAGGCGATCAGGTGCTTTATTATAGAGCTGATATCCTAGTTGATCCTGATGCTGCCCTATCCTCCATGAGGGTCCCAGCAATTCCAGAAACCGTAGAGCCTGAGCCCTATGGTACCGCTATTGCTGAGCTTGCCGAGGCCGCCTCTGCACGCTCTGCCGATCCTTTCTCCCTTGCAACTCAGGCTATAGCCGAGCTTAAAAAGCAAAGTGAATCAACCTCCTTACTCTTATCCCGCTACAGCCTCTCAGGTGCCTTAGTAAGAATTTTGCAGGCATCCAACGTTCATTGCCGCGAAATTGGTGTTCTAACCTTAGATAATGGCCGTCGTAATCGTCCGCTTGAGTCCCGCGTAGCCGTATTTTCAGAGGGTAAATATCAAATCTTTAATCCAACTGACGGCACCTCAGGCATGAATCAAAATGAGCTTATCTGGACTAATAATGGTAACCCCATTATGACCTTAGAGGGCGGCAAATCAGCACGCGTAAGCTTTTCCATGCTAAGACATCGCATCAGTGCCATTCAGGCAGGAAAGCTTAAAGCCGCAGTTGATCAGGCCTCAGGATCTGAGCTTATATCCCTATCAGTTGACTCACTACCAGTTGAAGAGCAGGCCATGTTTAAAAACATTTTGCTCTTAACCATTGGCGTTTTGATAGTAGTCTTTTTACGCATTATTGTGGGAATTAAGACCTCCGGTACCTTCATGCCAGTGCTCATTGCAATGTCCTTCTTGCAGACTAATCTTGTATTAGGCTTAGTTGGCTTTATCGCTATTGTGGGAGTGGGACTTATAGTGAGATCGTGGCTCTCGCACTTAAATTTATTGCTTGTTGCCAGAATTTCGGCGGTGATCGTATTAGTTATTGCCATCATCGGTTGCGTATCCGTGCTCTCCTATAAATTTGGTCTAACTGAGGGCTTAAAGGTTACCTTCTTCCCGATGATTATCTTGTCATGGACCATTGAGAGAATGTCCATTATCTGGGAAGAAGACGGCTATCATGAGGTCATAAAGCAAGGTGGTGGCTCTTTATTTGTAGCAGTTTGCGCTTTCCTTGCTATGGACAGTACCTTTGTACAGCACCTAACCTTCAACTTCATCGGTCTGCAATTTATTATCCTAGCCCTCGTGCTACTCATGGGTAATTACACCGGCTTTAGACTTACCGAGCTTAAGCGCTTCAAGCCCTTGGTATCCCAAATAAATCTCTATAGAAATGGCGATCAAACTGAAAAAGAATGCGATCGTCTCCATCGTGAGCTAAAGGAGCTCAAAGGAGATCCGCACAATGTCTATCGCAAGTGGAAGCAAAAGGCCCAGCAGGATCTCAAAGATCACGGCAACGATGCTGATGGAGAGAAGAAATAATGTTTGGCCTCAGCTTTAAAAAGCCTGACTTTCTTAAGCATTATGCCAATCCCTTTGACATGATGCACGATGGCGTCATGGGTATGAATCAACGCAATATCAGCTACATAAGCCGTTATAACAAGCGTAATTTATACCCTCTAGTTGATAATAAGCTCAATACCAAACGTATTGCCTTAGATCATAAGGTCAACACCCCCAAGCTTATAGGCGCGGTGCGTAATCAGCATGATATTGCCGCCTTGCTTGAAATCTTAGGTGATCATAGTGAGTTTTGCATAAAGCCTGCACAAGGCTCTGGTGGCAAGGGCATTATGGTTATCAAGGATAGAAATAAGGAAAATGGCAACTTTATCAAATCCTCAGGTGAGGAGGTAACTCTGCATGATGTTAACCGTCATCTGACTAATATTCTTGCAGGACTATTTTCCTTAGGCGGACGACCTGATATTGCCCTAATTGAAGAGCTCATTCACTTTGACAATGTCTTCTCAGGCTTTAGCTATGATGGAGTCCCTGACACACGTGTCATTGTATTTAAGGGCTTTCCAGTGATGTGCATGATGCGACTATCGACCAAGGCCTCCGATGGCAAGGCAAACTTACACCAAGGCGCCGTGGGTGTAGGAATATGCATTCGTACAGGACGTGCGGTACGTGCCGTGCAATTTAATGAGCCCGTGGAGTTTCACCCCGATACTGACAAGCGTTTATCTGATCTTAAGGTTCCCCACTGGCGGCAGGTATTAGAGCTTGCATCATCCTGCTATGAGATGTCAGGGCTTGGCTATATAGGTACGGATATAGTTTTAGACAGAGACAAGGGCCCGATGCTACTTGAGCTAAATGCCCGTCCTGGTCTTGCCATTCAGATCTGTAATAACGCAGGTCTTTTGCCAAGACTGCGCATCATCGAGGCCTTAACAAAGAGACAAAGGCTTAGCATCCCTGAGCGCGTAGCCTTTTCTATGGATCACTTTGGCGTCTTCAACTACAAAAGCTCCTAGTACCAACTCATTTTAAGACTTAATTTTGATCCCCACGCTAACATTTAGCTGGGGATTTTTGTAATATGGCCTAGAGAAAGACCTAGTAAGAGCATAAGGACTAATTATGGATATTGAGGTTATCAAAGGCGATATCACTAAGCTTAAAGTAGATGCTATTGTTAATGCGGCCAATCCTTATCTTGCAGGAGGTGGTGGCGTTGATGGTGCCATTCATAGAGCCGCTGGAGAGCAAAAGCTCCACGAGGCTTGCATGAAAATTGGTGGCTGTAAAACCGGCGATGCAGTTATAACCGAAGGCTTTGCCCTTCCTGCAAAATACATCATTCATACTGTAGGACCTATATGGCAGGGAGGACTCTTTGATGAAGAGCAGTTACTTCGCTCCTGCTATTGCCGCTGCTTTGCTCTTGCCGAGGAATATAATCTAAAATCCATAGCCTTCCCCGCCATATCCTGTGGAGTATATGGCTATCCTTATGAAAAGGCCTGCAAAATTGCCGTTGAATGCATCTTAAGGCAAGAGAAAATACGTAAGATAGAGAAGGTGGTGCTTATTGATCTAAATGACGAAATTATCGCCCTCTATCAATCTTTAATTTCCGATCTCACGCGCGCTCAAGCTTAACAAAAAGCAAGCAAATCACTCCCATAAAAAAGGCCCTCCATAAAGAGAGCCTTGTTTTTTTAAGCTTTTTCTTGGCGTTTACTAAAGGCCGTATTTTCTAAGCACAATGGATGCATTAGTACCACCAAAGCCAAAGCTATTAGATAGTACCGTATTAAGCTCAGCCTTACGGGCAGTATTAGCCACAATGTCCAAGCCTGCACAATGCTCATCAAGCTCTGAAATATTAATTGAAGGTGCGATAAAGCCATGCTCCATCATCAATAGACAGAAGATCACCTCATTTACACCTGCTGCACCTAGCGCGTGTCCGGTCATGGATTTAGTTGAGGAGATGGGCGGGCATTTATCACCAAAGACCTCACGTATAGCCTCAAGCTCTTTAACATCACCAAGCTTAGTTGCAGTACCGTGAGTGTTGATATAGTCAATTGGATAAGGCAGATCACGTAGTGCCTGACGCATACAGCGTACTGCGCCCTCACCTGAAGGAGCCACCATATCCGCGCCATCTGAGGTTGCACCAAAGCCTGCAATTTCAGCAAGGATCTTAGCTCCACGTGCTTTAGCATGCGCCTCAGATTCTAAAACAAGCATGCCACCGCCTGCGCCCATAACGAAGCCATCACGAGCTGCATCATAAGGACGAGAGGCATGAGATGGATCCTCGTTAAAGCCCTTTGATAAAGCGCCCATACCGTCAAAGAGGCAAGCTAGTGACCAATCAGCCATCTCACCACCACCTGCAAACATGACATCATGGCGACCTAAGGCGATCTCATCGGCTGCCTTTTCAATGCAATGCACAGAGGTTGAGCAAGCTGAGGTTACGGAAAATGATGCGCCCTTAATTTTAAAAGCAGTTGAAAGACATGCTGAAACCGTTGAGCTCATAGCCTTAGGCACTGCATAAGGGCCTACTCTTTTAATGCCCTTTTCACGTAGCACGTCGGCAGCCTCAACTATAGCCTTGGTATCACCACCGCCAGATCCTGCAACTATGCCGGTACGCTCATTGGAGATATCACTAGCCTCAAGTCCTGAGCTTGCAATTGCTTCCTGCATGGCAATATGGCTAAAGGCTGCGGCCTCTCCCATAAAGCGCAACATCTTTCTGTCGATGTGATCCTGAAAATCTATCGTAGGAACTAGGCCGGTAACCTGAGAGCGCATGCCACGCTCTGCGTATTCTGGGTTAAATCTAATACCTGATGTGCCGTTTTCAAGAGATGTCTTCACCGCATCACGGCCAACACCAATGCTAGATACAATGCCCAATCCGGTGATCACGACTTTATTGAGTTGCATAGCTATCCTTAACGATGTTGTCTTCTGCGCAGCCTTTGCTGCATCTTTTTAAAATTCTGCCACCTGATCATTACTATCAGGTTAAAAAAATTCATTCTGTATCTTACCAAATGCTGATCAATTACTTTTTGCATCGTTGTACACAGATGACAATAGTGTACAACAGTTAGCAAGTGATCTTAGATACTTGTGCATTGATACAGCGGACTTTTTTAGATTTCCGATCATGATCTAATTTTGCAAAGCTCTCAATAAGCATTTTGTTAAAACTAGTACAGGCCCACAATTTTCAACACTTTTCACTTATATCCTAGATTAAATCTATTATACTGGATTAAGTGTTAATGTTTTAGACAACAATCAATAAGCTGCCATTAGCTTTTTGGATAAATATGAAAGAAGAAAAAGAGTCTAAGGCCCGTGTTCCAGCCTTAGTGCGCGCCTTAAAGATTTTAAGCATCATTGAAGAGAAGAAAGCCTGTGCCATTAGTGAAATAGTTAAGCAATCCAATCTACCAAGAAGCACGGTCTATGTACTCATGGATGAAATGTCCAATCTTGGGTTGGTGCATCAAAACAAGCAGGGACTCTATCAGCTGTGGATGCGTACCATTCAGCTAGGTCGTGCAGCCATGGATGGGCTTGATCTAAGAGATATTGCCTCAAAGCATCTTGAAGCTTTGCTTGATGCCAATGAATGCATCGCCGTGCATTTTGGCGTGATGGATGGAGATAAGGCCTATTACGTGGTTAAAAAAGAATCCCCGCGCGCAGGCTTTCATATTCTCTCGCGTGAGGGTATGGAAATTTCATTAGTACACGCAGGCTTAGGCAAATGTTTATTGGCCTTTCAATCAACCTCAACTCAGGATCGCATCTTAAGCACTCTTGATTACACTCCTAAAACTCCTACATCTATTAGAAGTGCCGAACGCTTAAAGCTTGAGCTTGCCAAAATAAGACTTCGTGGCTGGGCCTTTGATGATTCTGAAGGAGAATCTGAGATCCGTTGCGTCGCCTGCCCCGTGTTTGACAGCTCAGGAGTTTTACAAGGGGCTATCTCTATTGTGGGGGCCAGATCAAAATTCACCGATAGCCTCATCCCAAGTGTAGTTGAGCATACTAAAAAGTGTGCGCAAGCTATAAGCGAGGCTTTAACTTAATATCCTTTGCCAATATTTCAAAGTAACTTTTAAAAGAGCCAGTCAAACAAGAAAAAAAGCTAACGCTTGCAACGAGGAGTAAAAATGAAGATCACCGCTATTAAAACCTATCGCGTGCTCCCACGCTGGATGTTCGTAAAAATTGAAACTGATGACGGCATCGCAGGCTGGGGTGAGCCGGTTGTTGAAGGTCATGCCAAAACTGTTGAGGCAGCAGTACACGAAATTGGTGACTATATTATTGGTGCCGATCCTGCAAACATCAACGATATCTGGCAGATGCTCTATCGTACCCGCTTCTACCGTGGAGGCCCGGTGATGATGTCCGCAATTGCAGGTATCGATCAGGCCTTGTGGGATATTAAGGGAAAGAAGCTTCAAGTGAATGTAACCGAGCTTCTAGGTGGCAAGGTGCGCGATAAGATCAAGGCCTACAGCTGGGTAGGTGGCGATCGTCCTGCAGATGTTATTGCTGGCATTGAAAAGCTACGTAAGATTGGCTTTGATACCTTCAAATTAAATGGTTGTGAGGATCTAGGTTTTATCGATACTCATAAAAAGGTTCAGCATTCAATCTCAATTGCTAAAGACATTCGCGATCACTTTGGTGATGAGATTGAATTTGGCCTCGATTTCCATGGTCGTGTCACTGCGCCTATGGCAAAGATCATGATGAAGGAGCTTGAGCCCTATCATCCTTTCTTTATTGAAGAGCCGGTATTGGCAGAAAACTGCGAGTACTATCGCGATTTGGCAGATTGCTCTGATCTCATCATCGCAGCTGGCGAGCGTATGTATACCCGTTACGACTTCAAGCGTGTTTTGGAAAATCGTGGTGTGGCTATTTTGCAGCCTGATCTCTCCCACGCAGGTGGTATTACTGAGGTCATGAAGATTGCCGCTATGGCTGAGGCCTATGATGTAGCACTTGCACCTCATTGCCCATTAGGCCCTGTTGCCCTAGCATCCTGCCTTGCTGTTGATATGGTGTCCTACAACGCCGCCTTGCAGGAGCAGTCTATGGGTATTCACTATAACCAAGGCGCCGAACTTCTAACCTATGTTAACAATCCTGAGGACTTTGATATGTCCGATGGCTTCTTGCATGCTCTAACTAAGCCTGGTCTTGGTGTTGAAATAAATGAAGAAGCTATTATCAAGGCCTCTAAAGAGCATGACGTAAGCTGGCACAATCCTATCTGGCGCCATCCTGATGGCTCAGTTGCCGAGTGGTAACAAAATACAAGGATAAACAAAGCCTGGAGCTAAGCTCTGGGCTTTTTTGGGTCTTAAAAACTAAATTTTTTTTGCAAGGGCAGATTTTCGCATCTACATGCGCTTTAGTGTATAATGCTTGCGTTTTTAGAACAGGCTAGAGGCCTTAGGATTAATTAATAACAGTTTTTTATGGCAAAAGAAGAAAGCATTGAAATGCAGGGCACCGTACTTGAGCTCCTGCCTAACACCACCTTCAGAGTGCAGTTAGAAAATGGCCACGTAGTAATGGCTCACATCTCTGGCAAAATGCGTAAGAACTACATCCGCATTCTTACCGGCGATAAGGTTACTGTACAGATCACTCCTTACGATCTAACCAAGGGACGTATTACCTTCCGCTCCCGCTAAACAGCACCTCTTTTTGTGCCTATGCCCGCATCTGTGCGGGCTTTTGCATTTAAATACAAAGCTCTTGCGCTAAAAAAATTTCAAAAAATGTTGACACCAATACAATACGTGCTATTCTGTACAGCGTTAGTTAGCCATAGCTAACCCAATCCTGGCAGCTGATTTCTCCTTTTTCTCCGC
>CAVHVI010000039.1:0-14050 GCA_963639245.1 Bacteroidaceae bacterium | reverse complement strand
GAAGATTTGGCAGCCTTTAGCGCAAGCTTAGAGCGGGTAGTAATGATCATACCCAAAACCACTATTGCCCCACCTACAAACTGCGATACAAAAAGCCGCTCACCTAATAATAAAAAGCCAGTGATGGCACCTGCAAAGGGAACAATATAGACAAAAGTTCCAGCCTTACTTACACCAACTCTTACCGCAGCCCAGTTCCAGCCCAAAAAAGCAATCACTCCGGAGAATAAAACTAAATAGCAAAAGGCGAGATAGTCGATAGCATTCAGCTCTGTTATATGATTTTCATCAAGTAAAAAGCCATAGGCAAAGCACATCATTGCCCCCCAAAAGGATGACCAAGCAGTAGCGGCAGCAACTGAGGCTCCCTTACTTAAAAACCAGCCGGTGACGGTATAGCAAGACCACATAGCCTCACAAACCACAATAATAAGATCGCCCTTGTTAAAATTTAGCCCAAGCAAAACATCTAAAGAACCATGCGAGACAATCGAAAGCGCTCCTAGGCAGGAGATAAAAATACCCAGCCATCCCTTAAGACTTAATCTCTCACCTACTACCAAAAAGGCTAAGACACAGGTAACTGTAGGACCAATGCTTTCAATCATGGCGGTATTGGAGGCCGTGGTATAGCGCACACCGGTCATAAGCATGGTGTTGTGTAAAAAAACACCAAACATGCCCATCAGTGCCATGATGAGAAAATCTCGTTTGCTTGGCCTTAATTCTTTGATCTTGCCAGATACAATGACAAAGGCAAAAAGCACGAAGGACATTAAAAGGAATCTCATTGCGGTCAGAAAAACCGGTGAGACCTTCATGGCTAACATCTTGCCACATGCAGGGGTTGCGCCCCAAATGATGCAAACAATCACCAAAGCGAGGTAATACTTACTCTTTGACATACCCAAGGACCTCTATTAAGGAACTTACGAATGAGCTTTTTTCTCTAGCGATTGAAATAGTAGTAATTATTTATGATCAATCTCTTCATCATGGATCTCAGTGCAGGTAGCATCAATAGTGCGTCCGCCTGAGCTGCTATTGGACTCGGAACTTTCGGTGCGAGTCTTAGAAGAGCTATAGGAAAATCCTGTGGATTTCATAGCACGATTTTGTAATTTCTTATTTAAGAAATCCATCACCATGCGTTGCACAGGAGGCATTAACAATAGCACCGCAACGATATCAGAGATGAATCCTGGAAAAATAAAAAAGAATCCTGCAATGGGAGTCCACAAGATCTGCAAGGAAGGATTGGGATTGTTTTGTAATTCCAACAAGGCCAACTTAAAGCGTGCCTTTACGAGCATGGCTCCTAAAACCATGAAAGCAAAGAGCACCGTGATCGTGGCAAAGGCACCAATGGCAGATCCTACCTTAATAATTACACCAAGCTCAATTAAAAATAAAAGTGCAAATGCCAGAACAAAACGACCCATAAAGTCTCCGAATTTCTCGAGGGCTAACTTATTTTTCGCTATCATAATACATAGCGCAACTAAAACAAGGACAGTATGCTAAATAAGCTACATGCTACGAATATGTTAAAAAAAATTCTGTCTATTTTTTCCCTAGCATTATGTATATATATCCTTCCAAGCAATGCTGCTTTGGCACTATCAGAGGATCTCTTTGATCTAGGGCTCTCAACTCAAGCAAACACTGACAACTCTATAAAGAACACTACCCCTTTTGCAGCTAGTGGTGCCTTTGATAAGAGCACTGGCATTATAAGCTTTGAAATCACCGCTCAGCATGGAGCATATATTTATAAAGACAGCATTGAAATTGACAAAGATAGCGCTACTGAGCTTGTAATAGATAAGCTTCCCTTAGGCACTATACATGAGGATCTCAATGGAAAAAGTGAGGTCTTTTTTAACAAAGTGAAGGTAAGTGCTAAGCTTTTAAAGGCTAATGACAAGGGAGAGGCTACTCTTCACTATCGTGGCTGTGACAGCAATGGCATCTGCTATCCTCCCCAAACGATCGCCGTCAAGCTTGAAAGTTATGTAAGTCCTGCTTCAATTAAAGACAGCCTAAGCTCCCAGATGGCAAAGGAAAATGCCAAGGGCAATGATGATAGCACTCTTGATGAGCTCTCAGGCTCATCTCTTTTTATGCACCTTGCTCTATTTACCTTACTAGGAGCTACCCTAGATCTCACCCCCTGCGTCCTGCCACTTTTGGGGATTTTTTCTGCCATGATCATGGGACAAGGAAGCATTGGTCTAAAGCGTGCGCTTTTATTAAACCTATCCTATCTTTTTGGTCTTATTGCCTCCTATACCCTCTTAGGATGGATTTTTGCATCCTTGGGAATGAAGGCTCATATCTTCCTCTCATCTACTATTTTTACCCTAGTATTAGGGCTTATCTTTATAGTGCTATCCCTTGATTGTCTTGGCATTATTAGACTTAAGACTCCTAAGCTTTTAAACGATAGAATTCAGCAAAGGCTCTCTTCACAAAAAAGAGGAAATCTATTATCAGCCCTATCCTTTGGTGCACTCTCTGGTCTTATGACTACTCCTTGTACCTCAGCACCCCTTGCAGGAGCCTTGCTCTATATAGCAAAGCAAGGTGATATAGTCGCGGGCACCTTAATGTTTGCAGCAATTGGTCTTGGTATGGGCTTGCCGCTAGTAGCCATTGGCCTTTTTGGCTCACGCTTTTTGCCAAAGCCTGGTGCAATCACTGGAACCATCAGAGAGCTCATTGCACTGCCGCTTCTTTTTGCGGCCTTTATGATCATGCAACCTCTTTGGGACTACAACCGCATAGCCCAGATAATCTTTGCCTCAGTTTTAATGCTTCTTTTAGTGGTGATACTCATGAAGGCCACTCATAGGATCCCCAAAATATCTATGGCAATAGTAGGTGTTGTATATGCGCTATGTACAGCTTACGTTACCTACGAGGCACAACCGCATAAAACCGAACTTCCCTTTGAAAATTTAACCTCACTAAACACTCTTGATAACCTAAAAGATCAAGATTTATACCTCAGCTTCTCTGCAGAATGGTGTGGCAATTGTCATGTGATGGATGAAAAGATCTATGGGCAAGAGAGCTTTAAGGAAGAGCTTAAAAAACAAAAACTTCATGCCTTGCGTTTTGATCTAACCGATCCTAATAATGAGGAGGTAGCGAAGATTGCCACTCACTTTAATATTTCAGGTGTCCCTGCCGCAGTGATTTTAAGAAAGGGTGAAATAAAAGGCCGTATCGATGGCTATCATGAAATAGAAGAAGTAAGAGCCTTTATGAATGGCAAGCAATAACCTTCAGGCAAAAAGATAGGGGAGTTTTGCGCCCCCCTAGATGTTAGATTTTAAATCAATTATTCTGCCTTAGGGGCCTCAGCAGGAGCTGCAGCTTCTGCCTTCTTCACAGCCTTTAAGGTTACATTGAAGATCAAAACGCTGTTAGGAGCGACGGCATCACCGGCACCAGCCTCACCATAGGCAAGCTTTGAAGGAATATAGAATTCATATTCAGAGCCTACATTCATAAGCTCAATGGCCTCAATCCAACCAGGGATCATGTTATCAAGAGGGAAATCAACACCTTCACGCTGCTCATCAAAGACCTTACCATCGATAGTAGAGCCCTTATAGATTACAGTGACGGTGTCACCCTTCTTAGCAGTCTCACCATCGCCCTGCTTAATAACCTTGTACTGAAGACCAGATTCAGTAACCTTGACGCCTTCCTTAGACTTGTTATCAGCAAGGAACTTTTCACCATCCTCAAGGTTCTTCTTAGCGAGCTCAGCCTGCTTCTTCTGCATGGACTCCTTAAGCTTCATATCTAAGGCATGTAGAGTATCCTGAATATCCTTATCCTTAAGTGCATTAGAGCCCTTTAGAGCATCTGCGACACCCTTTAAGACGATCTCCTGATCCATAGGAGCGATAAATTCCTTTTGCTGATCAAGCATGTTCTTTACGTACATACCGATGGAGGCACCAATAGAATAAGCAGACTTTTCTTCAAAAGAGCTTTCCTGAGTAATAGGAGAAACCTTCTTCTCGCCACATGCGGTAACAGCAAAAACGGTAGCAGCTAACATAGAAACCACAGCTGCTTTCTTTAATAACTTAGTCAAAATTAACTCCAAAAATTCAATTCTGTTAGAAGTGCTCAAACGACTTCATGGCAGGTGCGAAGATTTTATCATTAAACATTACTCGCAGTTGTCCACTATCAGTAATAGTGCCAATACGTGTAACTTGATCGCCACATTCTGCAAAATACTCTTGTGCATCTTCCTCGAGATCAGAGGGAATGGTGAATAAAAGCTCATAATCACCACCACCCCAAGCGGCCAACTTGTAGCGTTCAACTGGATCTTTCACATAATCGTAAAGCTCCTGAGGCAAAGGTAATTTATCTAACTGCAAATCAGCCCCTACCTTACTTAGCTTCAAAATATGCATTAGATCCCCAACTAGGCCATCTGAAATATCGATAGCACATGCTGATAGCTCACGCTCAGCAAGATCTCTTGCAAAGGCACAACGGCTTTCAATATGCATCGATTTATAGCAAAGTGAGCTTAGTACAGACTTATCTAGAGGAATACGTCCATAGCCTGCCTCAACATAAAGACCTGGCAGACCTAAGGTGCCTGTCACATAAATGCCATCGCCAACCTTGGCATTAGAGCGCTCTAAGGCAGACCAACGCAAAATACCATAGGCACTTATAGTAAAGGACAAGGGCCCCTTAGTAGTATTGCCACCAATTAAGGCCACCTGCTCGCTTTTAGCTAGCTCAAAAAGACCTCGAGCGAATTTAGTTAAAAATTCTTCATTTGAATCAGGCAAGGTCAAGGAGAGGGTAAAGGCACGAGGTTGTGCCCCCATAGCCGCTAGATCAGAAAGATTGACTAATAAAGACTTGTACCCTAGTAAATAAGGATCGGTACCTTTAAAAAAATGTATGCCCTCATTTTGAGTATCGGTTGTGATCGCCAAGCTTTCATCGCGGCCAAAAGACATAAGGGCACAATCGTCGCCTATACCAAGATCGACGTTTTTGCCCTTATCATGACCTGAGAAATACTTTTTGATGAGATCAAACTCACCTATCATTTCAAGCCTTAATTCTCTTCTTTCTTTTCTACTTTGGTCTCGGCCTTGTTCTCTACGAGGCGAACAGCGCGATAAACCTTATCCAAAACGCCATTTACGAACTTATGAGAATCCTGCTGAGCAAACTCTTTAGCAAGCATGATGCCCTCATTGATTACAACACGAGGAGGAACATCCTGACGATAGAGAAGCTCAAAGGTAGACAAACGCAAAATAGCCTTATCTACTTCATCAAGATCCTTGATAGGACGACTAGTAAAAGGCTCATAGGTCTCATCTAGGTGATCACAATTGGCAATTACACCTGAGACTAAATCATGAAAATAATCGAGATCGGCTCCCTGAACAGGTTGCTCTTCTAAATATTGCTTTTCAATCGCTGCTGCACTGTCACCAGTCATCTGCCAAGTATAAAGAGCCTGTAAGACAAAATGACGAGCTCTATGACGCATGGCGGGAGTTACTGCACCTTCAGTTGAATCCATTATTAAACCTTTGTTATATAAATTAAATCTGCTTTAAAACATTGACGAGCTCAAGAGCAGCTGCCGCAGCCTCTGCGCCCTTATTACCCATCTTAGAACCTGCGCGCTGTACTGCCTGATCAAGATTATCAGTAGTGAGCACACCATTTGAAATCACCACGCCGGTCTCTAAAGTGACCTGAGTTAAGCCCTTAGCGCATTCGTTAGATACTACCTCAAAGTGATAGGTAGAACCACGGATCACACAGCCACAGGTGATAATGGCGTCATATTTGCCGCTCTTTGCAAGCTTTTTGCACACTAGCGGGATCTCAATTGCACCAGGTACATGTACTAAGGTGATGTTATCCTCAGGAACCTCGCCCTGACGCTTTAAGACATCTAGAGCACCGTCAACCAAACGTTCACAAATGAAGCTGTTGAAGCGGGAAACTACAATGGCAAATTTGCCATCTCTACAAGGCAATGCGCCTTCGATCTTGGTAAGAGACATATTTTTCCTCGTCAAAATCCGTTTTCAATAAGCGTCTCTAAGGTGAGTCCGCCACTATTATTATTCTTTTGTTCATCTCGTGCTGTGATTAAGCGCTCTAAATAGCGTGCTAATACATCAGCCTCAAGATTTACTCCCTGACCTACTTTCCAGGAAGTAAAATTAGTTACACCGCGAGTATGAGGGATCAAGGTTAAGCGGAAGCTATCCTCTCCCACATCATTTACCGTAAGAGATATTCCATCTACAGTAATTGATCCCTTATAGGCGATATAGCGCATGAGCTCCTTAGGGCAACTGATCATTACATCGGTGGCATCAGAGGTTTTAGTGACTGAAGATACAACACCTGTTGCATCCACATGTCCCTGCACTATATGCCCTCCCATATGTGTTGATGGAGTAACCGCCGCCTCAAGATTTAAAGCAGTTCCGCGAGCATAATTTTTAAAGCAGGTATGCTCCATAGTTTCATATGAAACATCTGCCGTAAAAACCTTATCCTCAATCGATGTCACCGTCAGGCATACACCGTTGCAGGCAATTGAATCACCAAGCTTTACGTGCTCAATGTGCATAAAATCATCAGGAGTTTCAACCTTGATAACCGCACCTGCGCCCTTACGTTCAACCCCTAATAAGGTTCCAACCCCTGCAACAATTCCGGTAAACATCAGACCTCCGAAAGAGCCTCGTATTGCTTAGCAATATTTTTACTAAGTAAGCGTATGCGTATATCATCTTTAAGCTTTACTACATCATGGAGCACAAGTGATTTGGCATTCTTAAGCTTACGCGGTGATTCAATATCGATAAAGGCACTTTGAGCATCATTACCTAAAAGCTTAGGAGCCTGATAGATGTAAAGCTCATCTACTAGATCTTCATTTATGAGAGCATTTGTAAAGGTAGGACCAGCTTCAATCATAACATGGCGGATCTTAAGAGTACCTAAATACTCAAGTAAGCCCTTAAGGCTTAAGTAATCGCCATCTTGGCAGCCCTGCAAGCGCACGATTGAAACATGCTCGTTAAGCTTTGTCTCTGGGATACTTAACATATCGCCAGCTTCAACAATGATGGTTTTGCCTTCCTTAAAGATCTTAAATTCATCAATATCGCGGCATTTATTCCCGCTAAATTCATCTAAGATACCATCGGAGTTAACCACAACCTTTAAAGGCTGTCTTAAATCGCTCTTTGAAACCTTATCCTTGGTGCTAGCAGGAAGCTCGTCATAGCGCACATTCATCATGGGATCATCTGCTATCACAGTTTGTAAGGTAGTGATAATACAATCACACTGTGCGCGCAGATCCTGTACATCCTGACGTGATACTTCATCAGTTATCCATTTGCTCTCACCATTTTCAAGAGCAATGGCGCCATCAAGGCTCATCCCTATTTTGGCAGTCACAAATGGAGTTGGAGAGACAATGGCTTTCATAAAAGCACGGTTTAAGAACCATGCTTCCTTTTCCATTACATGCTCAATGACATCAATGCCAGCATCACGCAAAATCTTAACGCCCTTGCCTGATACCTTAGGATTGGGATCGCCTGCAGCAATGAAGACTCTTGAAACGCCTTCTTCAACCAGACGCAAGGCACAAGGAGGAGTACGGCCATAGTGTGAGCAGGGCTCTAAGGTTACATAAGCGGTAGCACCTTTGACATCACCACCTGCATTATTGATAGCCATGACCTCTGCGTGAGGTTCACCTGCTTTATGATGCCAACCTTCTCCTATGATCTGATCTCCACGTACAAAAACACAACCTACCGCCGGATTGGGATAGGTTGTGTAGAGACCGTGGGATGCGAGCTCCAAAGCCCGCATCATATAACGGCGATCAGACTCCGTAACCGGGGTCGTCATTAATTAATCCTTGTAAACAGGGAAGCGCTGGCAAAGAGCAACTGCACGAGCCTTGCACTGCTCAATAACAGCTTCATCCTTATAGTTATCAAGTACATCACAAATGATGGAAGCCAACTCTTTGATCTCAGCTTCCTTGAAGCCACGACGAGTGCAGGCAGGAGTACCAATACGCAAACCTGAGGTTACGAAAGGAGAACGCTTCTCTCCAGGAACAGTATTCTTGTTAACAGTGATGTTAGCACGGCCCAATGCAGCCTCAGCATCAGCACCAGTCATCTCAAGATCAGAGAAGTCCATCAAGAAGAGGTGATTGTGAGTACCACCAGAGACTACCTTGTAGCCACGCTTCTGAACTTCCTCAGCCAAAAGCTGAGCGTTCTTTAAGATCTGCTTTTGATAATCAACGTACCAAGGCTCCATGCACTCCTTGAAGAGTACAGCCTTAGCAGCAATGATGTGCATCAAAGGACCGCCCTGATTGCCAGGGAATACAGCTGAATTAATCCTCTTATACAAAGCCTCATCATGGCAGTTTGACAAGATAAAGCCAGAACGAGGACCACCTAGGGACTTATGGGTAGTAGAGGTTACTACGTGAGCATAATCTATAGGAGAAGGATAAACACCTGCTGCAATAAGACCTGCTACGTGAGCCATATCTACCATGAGATAGGCGCCGACGGAATCAGCGATTTCACGCATTTTCTTCCAGTCAACGATACCAGAATAAGCAGAGAAACCGGCAACGATGACCTTAGGGTGATGCTCATTAGCTAAAGCCTGAACCTGCTCGTAGTCAATCTCACCATTAGCATCTACATCATAGTTTATGGAATTGTAAACCTTACCTGAGAAGTTAACCTTATAGCCGTGAGTTAAGTGACCACCAGATGCTAGGGATAATCCTAGGATAGTGTCACCAGGCTTACACATAGCAGCATAGGCACAGCTGTTTGCCTGAGAGCCAGCATGAGGCTGAACATTAGCAAAATCGCAATGGAAGACCTGCTTAGCACGGTCAATAGCAAGCTGCTCAACCTTATCTACATATTCACAGCCACCGTAATAGCGCTTATTAGGATAGCCTTCTGCATACTTGTTAGTAAGCTGAGAGCCCTGAGCCTCCATCACGCATTTAGAAGCATAGTTCTCAGATGCGATAAGCTCGATGTGGTCCTCCTGACGTTGATTCTCGTCAGCGATAGATGCCCACAATTCGGGATCAAATTCTGCAATTGATTTGGCTTTATTGATGAAGCTCATTTTAATTTCCTCTAGGATGTACCAGTGGCAGAAAAAATATGTGAGGATTTTAACATTTTTAGGATGTATTTCGGCAAAAAAGCGCAATTTAGCTGTGTCAAAAAATAAAAATTAAGCAAGCGCCCATAATCTCTATGTATCATGCCCTTAAAGATCTCGCACTTTTTGCTTAATAACAGGTCAAAACTGCACGGCTGTAGCATTGGCATTTGATAAGGTGCACGAGTAAAACTCCTCTATCCTTAAATATAGCGATGAGAATTCGCTAGTCTGCGTGATCTCCTTATCCTTACTGTTATGCAGTCGCGAGCTCTATACAGTAAGACGGAAAATGCCTGCAGGCAAAGGCTTTGCTGATCTCATTTATCTTCCCAAAGCAGGGATTAATAAACCCGCCCTACTCATTGAGCTTAAATACGATCAAAGCGCGCACAGTGCCATTAATCAGATAAAAAACAAGCAATACACCAACTTTTTTGCTGATTTTAAGGGGGAGGTGCTGTTAGTTGGAATCAACTATGACAAAGTCACCAAGACTCACGCCTGTATTATTGAAAAATATCAGCCTTAAAGCATCCGCAATAGCTCATCAAAAGGCTACATTAACCACATATTATTTTTCGCAGTTACCTTACGCTCATCACAATTTTTTAAGCAAAAACGGTGTTTTTTTAAAATTTTGTGTGGTTTTTCGCTTGTTTTTAGCTTTTTTTGGCTTAAAATCCGATCCAGTCTAAATTTGGGGAATAGTCATTGCTGTATTGTGTGAACGCTATGCAGTATTGAAACTGTCCCTACTTTAGAATTCTCAGCTGATGAAGGAATCTGCTTTTGCAAAACTTATCCATACTGGTTATCAACGGACCTAACTTAAATCTATTAGGAACCCGTGAACCTGAGATATATGGCCACGAGACTTTAAAAGATCTCGAAGATATGCTCCATGAGCGTGCCGACGAGCTCGGTGTAAAGCTTGAGTGCTATCAGTCCAATCATGAAGGATCTATCGTTGATAAGATCCAGGAAGTCCGCGGTAAGGTGGGCTTTATCCTGCTCAACGCTGGAGCCTATACTCATACCTCTGTTGCTATCCGCGATGCGCTGTCTGGAGTTGAGATCCCCTTTTACGAGATCCACATTTCAAATGTCCACAGCCGCGAAGAATTTAGGCATCACTCATATTTAAGTGCAATCGCCAAAGGGGTGATTGTAGGATTTGGGCTTTCAGGATACCTGTATGCCCTCGACAGCGCTGCACTATATTTGCGCGCTCAGCAATAACCAATTTCTTAATACAAAAGGTAACTGTCTATGCAGATTGACATCCATAAGATTTCAAAACTCATCGAGATCGTCTCCAAATCTGACATCTCCGAGATTAATTTGAAGCAGGGCGAGGAAGAGCTCAAAATTACCCGCGATAAGACTATTGTTGCTGCCGCACCTGTCCAGACCATAGTTGCTGCTCCTGCTGTCGCTCCTGCACCTGTTGCCGCCCCTGCAGCTCCGGCCCCAGCAGCCGCTCCTGCTGCTCCTGCTCAGGCTGAGCCAGTTGCTGCCAACTTAATGAAATCCCCCATGGTTGGTACTTTCTATCGCTCCTCATCTCCCACTGCAGATCCTTTTGTAACCGAAGGACAAAGCGTTAAGGAAGGCGATACTCTTTGCATCATCGAAGCTATGAAGATGATGAATCAGGTTCAAGCCGATCGCTCTGGTGTAATTAAGAAGGTTTTAGTAGACAACGGCTCTACTGTTGAATTTGATCAGCCTCTCTTCGAGTTTGAATAATTCGGGGACCGTACCTAATTATGAAAATTGAAAAAGTACTGATCGCCAACCGCGGTGAGATCGCGCTTCGTATATTGCGAGCTTGCCGTCAGTTGGGTCTTAAGACTGTAGCCGTTCACTCAACTGCTGATCGTGACCTAATGCATGTAAAGCTTGCAGATGAGTCAATTTGTATTGGCCCTGCAGCTCCTAAGGATTCATATTTAAATATTCCGTCCTTGATTGCAGCTGCTGAGTCCTGCGGTGCCTCTGCTATCCATCCTGGCTATGGCTTCCTCTCTGAAAGTGCCGACTTTGCCGAAATGGTGGAAAAATCAGGCTTCATCTTCATTGGACCTACTGCAGATACCATTCGTCTCATGGGCGATAAGGTATCAGCAAAAAAAGCCATGCAACGTGCAGGCGTCCCCTGTGTTCCTGGCTCTGCTGGTGCTTTAGGTCCTGATATTGAAGAAAATAAGAAGCTTGCAGCCAAAATTGGTTACCCAATTATCATCAAGGCAGCAGGTGGCGGTGGTGGCCGCGGTATGCGTGTTGTGCGCTCAGAGGCTGAGCTTGAAGCATCTATTGCGCTTACTCGTCAAGAAGCCGATATGTTCTTCAACAATCCATCGGTATATATGGAAAAATTCTTGGAAAATCCTCGTCACGTCGAATTCCAAGTCCTATCTGATGGTCAAGGACATGCTGTCTACCTAGGTGAGCGCGATTGCTCCATGCAACGTCGCAATCAAAAGGTTTTAGAGGAAGCTCCTGCTCCTTTCATTACCGCCGAGCAACGTAAGAGCATTGGTACTCGTTGTGCTAAGGCCTGTGAGGAAATTGGCTATCGCGGTGCTGGTACCTTCGAGTTCCTCTATGAAAACGGTGAGTTCTATTTCATTGAAATGAATACCCGTGTTCAGGTTGAGCACCCAGTGACTGAAATGATCACTGGTGTGGATATAGTCCGTGAGATGATCTCTGTTTGCGCAGGTAATCCTTTATCTATCAAACAAAGTGACGTCAAGATCCACGGCCATGCTTTTGAATGCCGTATCAACGCCGAAGATCCTAAGACCTTCATCCCATCTCCTGGCACCATCTCTTGGCTACATGTTCCAGGTGGTCCGGGCGTTCGTTGGGATTCACATGTGTATCAGGGATATAAGGTCCCGCCTCACTACGATTCCTTAGTAGGCAAGCTTATTATTCACGATGACACCCGTGAGCTTGCAAGACTTCGTGCCCTAGAGGCTTTGGATGAATTGGTATTAGATGGTATCAAGACCAATATTCCGCTACATAAGGAATTATTGACTGATCCTGCTGAAATCAAGGGTGGTGTAAGCATCCACTACCTAGAGCATAAGCTTGAAGATGATCAGAAAAAGGCTCAGGATACAGCTAAGACTAATGATCAAAAGAAAGCCTAATTTAGGTTAAAGTATAGGATCCCCGCCAAGCTTTGGTGGGGATTTTTTTTAAGCTCTTGGATGAGTACGCTCATAGACCTCATGCAAGCGCTTAGTGGCCACATGGGTATAGATCTGTGTTGTCGTTAAATTTGAATGTCCAAGTAACATCTGCACGGTACGCAGATCCGCATCATGATTTAAAAGATGAGTGGCAAAGGCATGACGAAAGGTATGAGGCGTGATGTCGGAGGTGATCCCAAGCTCTTTTGCATAGGCCTTAACTCTATACCAAAAGGCAATACGCGTCATGCAACGTGGTCCTTCTGAGCATTTAGCCGATAAGAATACATAGGGACAGCTTCGCTTAGGATCGCGATCTTTTCGCAAGCTATTTACGTAGGTATCTATCCAATAGCAGGCATTCTCATCAAGCGGTACCATACGCTCCTTATCACCCTTACCGCGAATTAGCAAAAAACCATCAGTAAGGTTAAGGTTATCAAAGCGCAGTGACACCAGCTCGCTGACACGCAGTCCGGCTCCATACACAGTCTCAAACATAGCCTTATCACGCAGTCCCGTATGAGTGGTAATATCAGGAGCATTTAAAAAAGCCTCCACACATTCCTCACTCATTACCGTGGGCAAATGCCTTGCTATCTTTGGATTTTCAACTCGTGCGCAGGGATCATCCTCACGTAGATCTTCTATTTTTAAAAAATGGCAAAAGGATCTCAGAGATACCAAAAAACGCGCCGCTGATCCCGACTCTTGATCACCACCTTCAACTAAATATTGCTCCACGTCCTGTTGGGAAAAATCAGCTGCCACATGTCCTGACTTTTCAAGAATAAAATCTAGGAACAAACGCACATCAGTGCTGTAGGCTAAAACTGTAGCCTGCGACAAGCCCTTCTCGAGCATAAGATGATCGCGATACCGAATAAGGATCATTGCTGTATCCATGGTACTTACTCTTTACTTAACGTTTTCCTTAAAGGATTTCTCATTGCCATCTGCAATACGCTCAGCAGTTGCATAGTAACCATCATTTTGTTTTACAAGACAAAAACGATAGATACCATCACGACGTACTCTAAAGGTTACATCCTCAAATTTTGAATTTGCATTAAGCTTTACCGCACGAGATCCTTCCTCTAAGCTTCCAGGAGGCATAGCATAGCCAAAATTGCTACCACTGCTCCATTTAGCGTCTGCAAACTTAAAATGATAAGGCGACCAATCTGCATGTAATGCAGCCTCAGTGCATAAGCCCTTATCAGATGATCTTAAGCGATAAGTCTCAGATACTGAGTAATCGTTCATATCTCCACGAAGATACAAGGCCTGCTCCCCGCTTTTAGTATTTGCCTCAGCTGGGGTATCTGATGAGCAACCACAAAGTAGCATTGCACCTGCTACAGAAAGCATAAAAGTTTTTAATATCTTATTGTTATACATAATATTTCCTAAAAATAGCCCCTAGCATTAGCCTTTAAATACGCTATCAAGGCTACATCTTTATTTTTTCTTTGTAGTGATTATACAGTTCAAAGTCTGCATCTTATACTCACAAAAAAACAGTTGAATTAAAAGATAGCGCTAAGAATTCACCTTGTACAATAGCTATACTGAGA
>CAVHVI010000038.1:0-14109 GCA_963639245.1 Bacteroidaceae bacterium | reverse complement strand
ATACAGGTTAAAAAATGGAAAAAAGGATCCTTTTGACAGAGTGTGCTGATGCAACTGGTCTTATTGCGAAGATCACTGATGCATGCTTTATTCATAATTTAAATGTTATTAGACAGGATCAGTTCGCCTCAGCTGAAGACAATAAGTTCTTTATGAGATCTGTGGTTGAAGGTTGCTTTGATGATGAAGATAAGATCATTGCAGAGATCAAAGCCCGTCTGCCTGAGGGCGCTAATGTCAGCCTCAAGGATGCTCGTCGTCGTCGCCTGTGCGTGTTGGTTACCAAAGAGGCTCATTGCTTAGGTGAGCTTTTGATGAAATCATACTCTGGTGCGTTAAATGCCGATATCGTTTCTATTATTGGTAATCATGAGGATTTAAGAGCTTTGGCACAGAAATTTGATGTGCCTTTTACCTGCTTTGAAAATGCTGATTATTCCCGTGAGGAGCAGGAGCAGAAGATCTTAGATGCCATCGATGCCTCAAAGCCTGATCTGGTGATTTTGGCAAAGTACATGCGTATCCTCTCTCCAAAGTTTATTCGTCACTTTAAGATGGGTACTTTGGTAAATATTCATCATTCCTTCTTACCTGCCTTTATGGGCGCTAAACCTTATTATCAGGCCTTTACTCGTGGCGTGAAGCTTATTGGAGCTACCGCTCATTTCGTTACCGATAATCTTGATGAAGGTCCTATTATCGAGCAGGATGTAATTAAGGTTAATCATCGTTATGATCCTGAAACCCTTGCTAAGGCAGGTCACGATGTTGAGCAGATGGTGTTATTGCGTGCCGTAAATAAGATCTTAGATGAGAAGGTCTTTGTCCACGGAAATAAGACTGTCGTCTTCTAGTATCGCAGTTTCTTGCAGCATAGGCAGGCCCATGCTCCATGCAAAGGCCTGCTTTTGAGTGAAAATTGGAAGTTGCATCCATAATTTTCAACTATTTCAGGCTGCAATAGCTCAAGTATTCGCCCGCGTAAGCTCACAAGAGCCCTCCTTTTAGCTAAGTTTTGCGTCCCCTTATTTTGCTTTAATTCTGTATGGCGTCGATATAGACGAGGTAATTTGTCCTAACATATTTAGATAGCAATTCTTTAAGCCACGTTGAGATCATAAAAAGACAGATCATTAATCTCTATCGCAATGACATTGCCAAATATGCAGTTAAGGGGGAGAGTAAAATTCGTGCAATCTACGACATGATCCCCTCAGAGCTTTCTCGTCATGAAAAGAAGTTCTGCGTAAGTCATATCTCAAAAAGTGCTCGGATAAATGCTTATGAAGAAAGTTTTTATTGGCTAAGTGATGCGGGAGTAAGCTCAATTTGCTATAACACTACTGAGCATTCAATAGGATTAGGCTTAAGTCTTGATGCATCCTCTTGCAAATGTTACAGCGCTGATACCGCTCTCTTGATAACGCAAGCTATAGATGATGGCATATTGGCCCAAGATGAGGCCTTAAAGTCGGTGTTGACAGGACGGCTAGATATTAACGAAGGTATGCTTATGGAAAATCTTGTGGCACAGATGCTAAGTGCATCAAAGCATAAGCTATTTTTCTACTCAAGGCCGCGTAGTGCGATTGCCAAAGGCTGTGAGATAGATTTTCTTATTAGATCTGACAAGAAGATCTGCCCAATTGAGGTTAAATCATCCAACAATATTGCACACGCCTCGCTTAGTGCTTTTGTTGAGAAATTTAGGATCCACCTTGGTACCTCATATCTTTTGTGTTTAAAGGATCTGGCGTATGATTCACAGCAGGATCTGTGAATTATGCCTTTATATATGGGATTTTGCCTGTAAAAGCTAATGGGAACAGATTGTTGGGAGAGTATTTATGGTTAGCCACAAGTTAAAAGCCCTTCCTTATGGGATCTCCGATTACGTTTTTTTGCGAGATGAAGACTATCTTTTCGTTGATAAGACCAAATACATTGCGCTTCTTGAGCAGCATAAAATCTCCTACGCTTTTATTGTAAGACCACGCCGTTTTGGCAAGACCTTGTTTAGTGGCCTGCTACGTTTTTATTACGATCTTGCAGAGAAGGATAACTTTGATAAGAATTTCTCAGGAACTTATATAGGCGCGCATAAAACCAAACTTGCAAATTCATATCGGGTCTTAAGTTTAGATTGCTCTGGTTTAAATGGTGATGATGTTGTTGCAAGCTTTACGAACACTCTAAGAGCGTCTTTAAAAAAGTTCTTAGCAAGGTATCCTGATGATGAGGCTAAGCAGGTTATATCTTTGCAATATTCATCCCCATCTGATCTACTTGATGCCTTCATGCAGGCAATTGCATCGCGCTATGGCAAATCTCTCTACGTGATCATCGATGAGTATGATCAGTTTGCCAATGAAATTTTGTCTGCAGATAAGGACTGTTTTAGAGAAATTACCAAACCCAAGGGCTTTCTTAAGAATTTCTACTCAAAGCTTAAGGCTGCAACAGGACCTGATGGTGCCGTAGCTCGAGTTTTTATTACAGGAGTTACTACACTTTCTCTAGATTCGATGTCATCTGGCTTCAATATTGCAACAGATCTCACTCATGATCCCTTGTTTGCCGATATGTTAGGCTTTACAGGTGAAGAGCTTAAAGCATTGATCCCTCAAGCAATTAACCTTGATAAATATCAGCATACGGTTAATGATATATATGAGCGTATGCGTGAGCTATATGATGGCTATTGCTTTAGCCAAGACAGTGATACCCATGTTTTTAATTCTTCAATGTCCTTGTATTATCTGCGTAAGCTTGCTGCCCTAAATAAGGAGCCATTAGATCTTTTAGATCCTGCTTTTGCTCCAGACCTTTCAAAAATAGGTGGTATTTTGGCTTTAGGTGAAAGCAGTGATGTTCAGGAAATTATTGAAAAAGCAGTACGTGGTGAGCATATCCAAGTATCTATGCTCTCCTCAAGTATTAATCTAAACAGTATTGCAAAATTTTCAAGGATTGATCTGTTATCTACCTTGTTCTGCTTTGGATATTTAACCTGGGCTGATGACAAGGTATCGCTTAAGGTTCCAAATCGAACAGTTGAGCAGCAGTTTTTTCAGTACTATTTAAAATATTTACATGGCATTGAGCTGACGTCTTTATCCATATTGGATTTTGAAAAATCATTTGAATCGTTAAAGGCTGGAGATGTAAGACCATTTATCGAGACGGCTATTTCGCGCTTCAACGAAATTTCAGGACCTAATCTTGCTCTTCATATGAGGGAAAGTGACATCTGTACGGCCTTGGCTATTGCAGCTGGGTTTTCAAAGGATTTCAGACCATATTTAGCAGGCGAAATTACTGGCAGAGAAAAAGGTTATACCGATCTGGTGCTTACTCCTGTAAGAGCAGATGGTATTTCCTATGTAATTGAGGCTAAATATTTGACTAAAAAGTCAGGAACGGCGGCAGCTGTTGCACGAAAGCTTAAGGAGGCGCGGGCTCAACTTCAGCGTTATAGCAAGGGAAATAATATTGCTGATCTGCCTAATCTTAAATGTATTGCCTGCGTATTCGTAGGTCTTGAACTTAAGGGCTTTTCCTTAATGGAATAATTGCGCTTAAGCTTATTTGTCGCAAGGTATTTGAGCATCATTAATTGACGCCTACTGTATGTAGAAAATGATTGACGGCTCCTTCTTAACAATGCTCTGCGATTAAGTCATTTTATGGGCAAGCGCAAAGCATTTAACTATGATCCTCTGCAAGCTACATTGAAATCTTTTATGGAGCTAAACGCTGAGGCTGATTCCAGTTCCCATCTTCTAGTTTATAGATAAAGCGATCGTGCATTCGGTTCTCACGGCCCTGCCAAAATTCCACAGTTTCAAACTCAACCTTAAAGCCGCCCCAGAATGAAGGGAGTGGGATCTCGCCATCTTTAAAGCGTTCCTTAATTTCTTGGAATTTTGATTCTAATATTCCGCGAGATGATACTAGGTGTGACTGATGGGAGGCCCAGGCACCGATCTGAGATCCTCTTGGACGGGAGTGGAAGTATTTTAGTTCCTGAGCAAGTGAGAGCCGGCGAGCTGTTCCTAAAAACATAACTTGACGTTCAAGGTAGAACCAAGGAAATAGCATGCAAATTTTTGGATTATGCTTTATATGCTCTGCCTTGCGTGAGCCTAAGTTAGTATAGAAAACTAAGGAATTTCTATCGTAATTTTTTAGTAAAACCATACGCGAGTAGGGCTGATTGTTTTCATCAACGGTACTCACAACAACTCCATTAGGATCGTATAGCCCAGAGTCGATAGCCTCCTTTAACCACTTCTCAAAAAGATCCATAGGATGGGTAGGGAGCTCCTTCTCATCAAGGCCTGACATGGCATAGCTACGTCTTAATACTGAAACATCGATCATCAAAGTCTCCAGCAAAATGAGCAAAAATTTGTGAACTTTTCGCCCAAAAAATCCGATTTATAACTTATTCTTGGAAAAGAGTTTTCATCTTTTAAGGTGAAATTTTACTAATGTTATTTAATAGAGCTTGAAATATGATCATGCTCGAAAAATTTCTCTTTATTCGTCATTTTAGGCTTTTTTTACAGAAACCCAAATGCCACAAAATGATAAAATCATATAGTGTTATGACCCGCAGGGGCCTGTCAATAAACAATATATTCAGGATACAACAACGTTATGAATAAGTACGGTGAAACTGCACTAGTTATTAACTGCGGAAGCTCTTCAGTTAAGTTTGCAATTTTAGATCCTAAAGATGGTCGCGTTTTCGTAAGCGGCATTGCTGAGGCATTGAATCTTGAAGATGCACGCATTTCTTGGAAGTTCGAGGGTGATGCTGAGAAGTCTAAGGCTTCATTAGGTGCTGGTGCTGATCATACTAAGGCTTTGGAGTTCTTAGATCAGAACATTCTATCTAAGGATAAGGAGCTTTCAGATTCTATCGTTTCTTGCGGTCACCGTATCGTTCAGGGTGGTGATATCTATACTGAGCCTACCTTAATTGATGACGAGGTTGAGGCTAATATTGCTAAGGTTATTCCTTTTGCTCCTTTGCACAATCCTGCTCACCTTCAGGGTATTGATGCTGCTCGTAAGTCCTTCCCTAAGATCCCTCACGTAGCTGTCTTTGATACTGCATTCCATCAGACTATGCCTGCTAAGGCTTATCGTTATGCTATCCCTGAGGAATACTACACCGACTTCAATATTCGTAAGTACGGCGCTCATGGTACTTCCCACATGTACATCTCCCAAGAAGCTGCTAAGCTTTTAGGTAAGAAGCCTGAGGATGTTAATGTTATTACCTGCCACTTAGGTAACGGCGCATCAGTTTCTGCTGTTAAGGGTGGTAAGTGTGTTGATACCTCTATGGGTTTGACCCCTCTTGATGGCTTGGTCATGGGTACCCGTTGCGGCTCTATCGATGCATCTGTTGTTTTCTTCCTCTGCGAGCGTGCTCACAAGACTCCTCAAGAGGTTGAGGAAATCTTCAATCACAAGTCTGGTTTGATGGCTCTATCTGGCATCTCCTCTGACATGCGTCCTATCTGTGAGGGCTATGAAAAGGGTGATGAGAAGTGCACCTTAGCCCTTGAGATGTTCTGCTATGTCTTAGCTAAGACCGTTGCCTCCTACTATGTTGCCTTAGGCCACGTTGATGCAATTGTATTTGCTGGTGGTATCGGTGAGAACTGCTGGGAAGCTCGTAAGCTTACCTGCGAGCTCTTAAAGGAGCCTTTTGGTGTTGAGCTTGATCAGGATATCAACGTTAAGGCTTTGGCTCGTTTGGGCTTTGAGGGTGAAATCTCCAAGCCTGAATCTAAGGTTAAGCTATTCATGATCCCTACTAACGAAGAGCTCATGATCGCCCGTTCTGCCATGAAGTTCGTTGAGCGTTAATTTTTAGCTTGAACTTCAATAAAGCCTGTCTGAGCTTGGTCTTAGGCAGGCTTTTTTATGTTTTGGATCCTATATGCTTATATTAGAGCAGATGTCTATCTTCTTTTTCATGCTGATGCTAGGCGTGATCGGCAAATGGCTGAAGATAGTTACTCCAGAAATTCGTCAGGCCTTGACTAAAATCGTAGTCAATATCGTAACTCCATGTATGATCCTCTCTTGCGATCTTTCATCGGTGATCGCTGAGGATATGTCCTTTATTCTCTACGCTATGGCGGTGATGATAGGAGTGCAGCTAGCTCAGGTAGCCTCAGGTATTTTGGTGCCTATTTTTATGCGCTATCCTAAGGAGCAACGAGGTACAGTTAACTTGTTGTTCTCCTGTACAAATATTCTTTTGCTGGGGATCCCGCTAGTTGGCTCTTTATATGGCAGTGTGGCATTAGTCTACATGTCAATTGCCATTGTATTTAACAATGTCATGCTGTTTTCCTATGGGGTGATCGTAATTGGAGGTGGCAAGGATAAGGTCTCCTTTAGAGCGCTAGCCACTAATCCCTCTTTCATTTCCTCGTTATTGCTTATTATCTTTATCTTTGCAGGCTTTGACATGCCTGAGCTTTGTCGTGAGGGCTTATCTCGTGCAGGAGCTGCAGCTCCGGTGCTGGCGATGATAATCGTGGGATCAGCCGTACCAGAAATTGATTTTAAAGCCTCAATTCGCGATCTAAGACTGATGATCTTTGTGGTTGTGAAGATGTTTGTTGTGCCATCTGTATTATTGCTTGCCATGCAGTTTTGCCTAACCTCACGTGAATTTGAGGGCGTGGCCTTAGTATCACTTGCTGGCCCTAGTGGGGTGATGACTGCAGTATTGGCATCCTTATATAATCCTAAGATGATCGCAATGGCAGCACGTGCCTGCTCGGTGACTACGGCCATTGCTGTTTTTTCTATTCCATTGGTAGCGCTTGTTACCGGAATTGGTCTTTGAAAACAAAAACGCCGGCAAAAACCGGCGCTGTGACTACAAGATATTTAGCTTGCTAAATTCTAATTAGCAGAACTTATAGCAGATAAATCTTGAAAGGGGAGCCTCAGGGGTTACCATGGGGTTCTTCTCAGCAAAGTCTGGTAGGTGCGGGCAGTCAGGGTAGAACTCTGGCTCAAAGCACAATGCAGGCTGAGACTGATAGACCTTACCATCATCACGGGCAATGATCTGATTTTCAGGATTAGGGCTGTAGACATAGTTGCCAGAGTAGAACTGGAAGGCAGGATAGTCAGTATAGATCTCCATCTTGACGCAGCCATCATCGGATTCAATCTTAGCAAAGGGCTTATTACCATCACCATCAATGAGGTAAGGATGATCATAGCCAAGAGCTAACTGCATCTGCTCATCACGCATGAAGTCTTGTCCCACAGTTTTGGGCTGAGTGTGGAAATCAAAGGCAGTACCACGAACCTTGCGTACCTCGCCTGTGGGAATTGAGTCTGCATCGCAGGGTAGGAATTCTGTTGAATCAAACCAAACAGTGTGATTTAAAGCAGAGGTGTTCTTGCCATTTAGGTTGAAGTAGGCATGATTGGTAATGCAGGACCAGCACTTTTGATCGCACTTACCTAAATACTCAACTAAAAGCTGATTATCCTCGGTTACGGTGTAGGTAACGGTGAGGGTATAGTTACCAGGGAAGCCCTGATCACCATCTGCTGATACCAATTCGTAGACCAAAGCATTGCTGCTCTCTTTAACTAAGGTGAAACGACGCTTATCAAAGCCTTCAACACCGCCGTGGAGTGTATGAGGATCCTTTGAGTTTAAGGTATAGGTTTTGCCATCGATATCAAAGGTATTATTAGCAATACGGTTGGCAAAGCGACCAATGGTGGCATTGAAGTAGCACTTCTGCTCAGACCACTTAGCAGGATCTTTTACGCCTAGCAAAATTTCACGTGGCTCACTTTCGCCGAAAACTGGCACCTTAATTGAGATGATGGTTGCACCCCAATCCATAATAGTAACGCTTAAGCCTTTGGCGTTGGATATGGTCTTAAGTACGGGGTTCTCGGAATATTTATCCTGATCTGCCATATGTTTTGATCCCTGAAATGAAAAAATTAAACTTTGTAAATTATACGCTTGTCCACTTTGTCATTGTTACTTAAGTAGCAAAAGCGTTCACTTGATCGTGTCATTTATGGATTTACCATGTTTTTGCTAAAATCACTAGTGATATTGTAAAAGCTAGCAGTTAACAACAATACTAAGATCATGCCCCATCTTGTTTTGGAAAGTCAGTATAGCGATGGATTTTATGGATGATGCTGTAAAAGAGCTTAAATTAGAGAAGCTTCCTGTCGGAATTCCTTCCTTTTCCTCATTGCGTCAGCAGAAAATGATCTACGTAGATAAAACCAAATTAATCTGTGATTTGGCAGAAAACTACGGCTACTATTTCATCACCAGACCTCATCGCTTTGGAAAATCCTTATTGCTCTCAACGCTTGAATCCTTATTTAGTAGGGGACTTGTGGATTTTGATGGGTTAGATGCTAAAAATAGCTGGAGTGATGGATGCTATAAGGTATTAAGGCTTGATTTTTCCAAATACTCCCCCTTTGAAAAGGTAGAGGAGTTCCAGACAAAATTCTATGACAGCCTTGAGAAATACATGACGGCAAATCCTGCTCCGAGATATTCCTTAGCCCTTGATAAGGCAAATTCTACTATCAGCAGATTTGATAGCTATCTTGATCTACATGAGGATGGGAGCATTGTGTTACTTGTCGATGAGTATGACAATCCCTTGAATCGTTGCCTAGATAAGGTAGAGCTTTTTCATAAGATTCAGCTAGTGCTAAAGAATTTTTACGATATTGTTAAGGCTAACGCAGGAAAGTTTCGCTTTGTCTTAATTACGGGCATGTTGCATCATAGAAATACTGGGATATTTGCAAACTTCAATATAAGTCAGGATCTGAGCTTAGATCCTAATTATGCAACCTTACTAGGCTTCACTTTGGACGAGCTAAAGCTCTTCTTTGCGCCGTTTATTGAGCATGCTGCTAAGGTTTTGCATCTCTCCTATGATGCTTGCATAGAGAAAATGCGGGAACACTATGGTGGCTTTTGCTTTGATGAGCAGGCCTTAACTCAGGTATTTGCCCCGTGGTCGGTGTTGAATTTCTTAAAGGCGCCAGGAAATGGCTTTAAGAACTATTGGAATGCTCCATCAGGAAGCACTAGCGTGCTTGCACGTTACTTAAATTCACACTCGCTTAAACATCCTGCTGAATATGGGCAGGATCATGAAATCATTGTGGGAGATTTCACATCATGTCAGCCGCTTTATCAATTAGACGATCTTAGCTTTTTAACTCAAGCGGGGAGCCTTACAATCAAATCCAAGTCTTTTACAAAATTTGTATGCGTAAATTACCCCAATATTGAAATTTCGGAGGCTATGGCAAAGCTTTATTAAGGAAGTGAGGGCCCATTATTTTAGGGAAGATTCAATCCTTATGTTTTTCTGCAGGCCGTAAATTGCACAGATCTGTACTTAAGTGCAAATTAGGTAAGCTATTTTGGAAAAAATCCCTCTCTAATGGAGAGGGAATAGTGATGGGGGTACAAGCTTAAAGTTTTTGGACGATACTCTTTAACACTCTCACCGCTCTTTCAACGCTATTTAAATCAAGCCATTCACGTACGGTATGACAGCCACCACCAATAGGTCCTAGGCTATCTAATACGGCTGTTCCTGTCTGTGAGATATGATTGCCATCAGAGATCCCGCCTGATTGTACAAAATCTGCGGTGATCCCTTCATCCTTTAAGGCATCAGCAACTATTTCTTTTAATATCGAGGTATTCTCAAGCTCGATCATGGGCTTGTTTAATACCAAAATATCATAGCGTGCGTTTACATCCTTGCCAAAGGGCTTGGCAAATTCTGCCTTAAACTTCTCGTAGAAGTCATCCCATTGCTCGTTGGTCCAAAAACGCACATCAAGGCGCGCGTGGGCATTTTCAGCAATGGCATTGGCAATGGTACCGCCATCGATCACGCCAAAATTAACCGTTACGTTTTCAGTACGTAAAGCATTAATTCTAATGATGCAGTTAGCAAGGGCATCAACTGCAGAGCGACCAAGCTCTGGACAGAAGCCAGCGTGAGCTCCAACACCCTTTAAAAAGATGTCGATGTGAGATATACCCTTACGCTTTTTTGTTACTATTCCAGGCTTCTCAGAGCTTTCAAAGACCAGGGCAAAGCGTGACTTCTTAGCATAGGAGTCTATCCATGCAGATGAGTGTACCGATCCTGTTTCCTCGTCAGGATTTAGGCAAACAGCTATTTTTACACGCTCTAAAGTCTCCTTATCAAGAGAGGATAGGGCCCATAAGATAGTCAGATCGCCATCCTTCATGTCGGCAACGCCAGGACCATAGGCCTTGTCACCTTCAACTCTTACGGGGCGCTCTGCACAGGTGCCATGTTTAAAGACGGTATCAAGATGTCCTGATAAGAGGAGATCATAGTGATCGGCATCCTTATCGTTAGTGGCAAAGACACCCTTGCCAACCTTATCCCCAAGATCTACCGTTTCTGCATACAGGCCAGCATCTTGAAACCAGGATGCAAAAAGCTCAGCCTGCTTAGTTACTCCCTCAATGTCAGTAGTGCCACAATCAATATTGCAGCACTCCTGTAGCTTTTCAATAAAATCACTAAGGGATTTTATAATCTTAGCCATGATTACTGGGCCTGATATCCCTGTTTAGCACCATCCCATGCAGGTAAGAAGGCTCCTTTATAGACCTTAAGCAGGGTGTCAGCAACCTCGTCAGTCTGATAGGCTTCAACTACCTTTTTATAGGTGGCATTATCTTTATCTTGAGAGCGAGCTACGATGACATTAACAAGCTCCGGTGCGGCGGTATTTACCTTAGGATCAAGATTTTCTGAATAAATAGCATCGGCAGTAGGATCAAGGTGAGCTGTAAAGGCATTACCACCATTTATTAAGGCTGCGGATACATCAGGGAGAATGCGGGCCAGAATTCCAGATTCAGCCTCACGAATTTCAATCTTCTTAACGTATTCAGTGATATCGGCCTTGGTAGGAGTGTAGCCCTTATCAGGGTTTACCTTAATTAAGCCTGCACTCTCCAAAACCTTAATGGCGCGGCCTCCATTGGTTAGATCAGAGGGGATTGCAATGATATCGCCATTTTTAATGTCATCCATGGACTGTATCTTGTCCTTGTTATTAAAGACACATAGAGGGGTAATAAGAGTGTCGCCGATAGCTTCAATCTTATAGCCATTGCGGGAGATATCATTTTTCAAAAATGCTTTATGCTGGAAGGCATTGAGGTCGATATCACCATCATTTAGGGCACGATTAGGAGTAGCATAGTCAGAATACTTAACGAGCTTAACCTCGATATTATCCTTCTTTAGGATCTCATTTACAGTATCCCATTGGGCATTATAAGCACCTACAACACCTACCTTTACCACAGTAGGGCCTGCATAGGCAGAGGTAGCAACAGCAATAGTGGCAGCAAGGGTTAATGCCTTAAAAACAGATTTCATAAGATCCTCCATTGAAACCATGAATTTTAGTTTTATATCTGCTCTATATAGCTAAAAACTAAAAAACTCTCTAACTAATATATGCGCAAACTATTACACAATCATCTATTATATGCAAGCGCTTTTTAGTTTTTGTCTGTGTTGGGGTATGATCTCATGGTAATTTAAAAAATGGATTCATAAATGATCAAATTAGAACACGTGTCCAAGACCTTTGTCGATAAAAAACGTATCGTCGAGGCCGTCAAGGATGTAGATTTAGAAATAGCCGATGGTGAGATCTTCGGGATCATCGGTTTTTCAGGAGCTGGTAAATCAACCTTAGTGCGTTGCATTAATTTACTTGAGCGTCCTACCTCTGGCAAAGTATTTTTAGATGATGTAGAGCTAACCTCTTTAGGTGATAAGGAGCTACGTCAGGTACGCCAGGAAATTGGCATGATCTTTCAGCATTTTAATTTAATGCCCTCACGTACGGTGTATGACAATATCGATCTGCCTTTAAAGCGTACTGGCCTTGAGGAGAGCAAGCGTCGGGAAAAGATCATGAATTTACTCTCGCTAGTTGATTTAGCAGATAAGGAGAAGGCCTATCCCTCGCAGCTCTCTGGTGGTCAAAAGCAGCGTGTGGCTATCGCTCGTGCGCTTGCCTGTGATCCTAAGGTATTGCTCTGCGATGAGGCAACCTCTGCTTTAGATCCTAAGACTACTGCGCAGATCCTAAAGCTCTTGCGTGATCTTAATGCCAAGCTTGGGCTAACTATCGTAGTGATCACCCATCAGATGTCGGTGGTAAAGGAGATCTGTGATAGAGCGGCGGTTATGGAGCATGGCAGGGTGATGGAGTGTGGTAGGGTCTATGATCTGTTCTCCCATCCTCAGGATGTAAGCACGAGGAGCTTTCTTGAGACTGCCTCTAATGTTGGCTCCTTCTTCGATATCTTTGAAATTCCAGGCTCTCTTGCAGATCTTAAGGATGGAACGCATATTTGGTTCCTAACCTATACTGGGCAGGCAACCGGTGAGGCCTTGATGTCCAAGCTCTATCAGCACTTTGAGGTTGAAGCCAACATTCTCTATGGTGATATTGACTATATCAAGGGCGTACCCCTTGGCAAGCTTGCGGTTAATTTAAAGGGAAGTCCTGACAAAATTGAAGCTGCAGTGCAGTTTTTAAAGGATCACAAGGTTGATGTGGAGATGCTTAAATGACCGATTTTATCTATCAACTCATGCCAAACTTTGAATCGCTTGAGGGCGAGTTTTTAGAGTGCTTCTATCAAACCTTGATCATGATAGCAGTATCCGGCACTATTGCTTGGTTTTTAGGAGTTGCGTTAGGTGTTACCTTGGTAGTCACCAAAAAAGGTGGCATCGCTCCTCATCGTTTGGTCTTTACCATTTCTGATAGAGCAATTGATCTCATCCGCTCGGTGCCATTTATCATTTTGATGGTGCTTTTAATTCCGTTATCACGCTTGATAGTCGGTACTGGCTCAGGTCTTGCTGGCTCCTTTGTGGCGTTGGTTTTTGGCACGGTACCATTTTTTGCCCGTCAAATTGAGCAGGTTTTATCTGATGTAGACTCAGGCTTAATTGAGGCTGCTCAGGCTATGGGCTTTAGCCCACGCGAGATCATCTTTAGCGTGTATTTAAAAGAATCAATCCCAGGCATTACCCGCGTTACCATGATCACCTTCGTATCCTTTGTAGGTATTACTGCAATTGCAGGTGCGATCGGTGCTGGTGGCCTGGGCGATTTTGCTATTCGTTATGGTTATCAGATGGGCTATCGTGACATGATTTGGCTTACGGTGGCGGTAATTCTCTTAATGATCTCCATCTTCCAATTCATAGGCTCAATTGTAATTAAGAAGACTACTCACTAATTCCTGCCAAATTTTTAGCCAATTGTGGGCCTGAGGATAAACTTGGGCCCTTTTTTATGCACACTTTTCAAATGAGATCCTGACACGGCGATAGCCAATAAAGTGCAAAAGCTTGAGCGCGCGTTCGGTGTGAAATAGACATTGCGAGGAAAGATCCCTTTTTAATAACAGATCCTTAAGCTTATCAAGCGTCATGCTACCTGCCTCAAAGGAGGTTAAAGCAAGATAGCTATCCTCATCAGGCAGTGGCCCTAGCACAATATCAAAGCCGTGATCATAGTAGGCATCAGTGTGGTTATGCGCTACAAATTCTATCCATTCATCATCGGGGCGTTGGAATTCTTTAATGCTAAGGCCCAAGGATAGGGCATCATCCATATTGAATTCAAAGATATTGATAAAGCCTGCTTGATGATGACGCGAGGCTAGGCGCATCCAACGATTGGCCTGCGCATATTCTGCAGTAGTGTAAAAGCCACTACCAAAATCCAAGGGAGTATGAGGAGTAAGAATTTTGGGAAATTCTATGACTTCGTTACTGCCGTGAAAAAGCTTCACAAATACCTCAATTTCAAGCCTCTATTCTTAACATCGCTTACAAGACTTTAACATTTTTTAAGCTCTTACTTAGCAACATTTAACCAAATTGCTAAGAGAAGATCACATTAGTTTTTGAAAATGAAGATGCTGAAGAAACTTAATAAAAATTCAAGAAGAAACAGAAA
>CAVHVI010000037.1:0-14170 GCA_963639245.1 Bacteroidaceae bacterium | reverse complement strand
AATGCGCTCCGCACAAAAAGGCTTAGCACTTTTTGATGCGATAAAGATGAGGATGCTCATTATCTGGCATAGCCAAAAGCTCATGCTTCATGAATTTACAAAAGGCCGGAAAATCCCTTAATGATACCGGATCCTCAGAAATTACCTCGACTATATCGCCAACTGCAGCCTCCCTTACAGCCTTTTTTAAAAGAATAAGCGGCTCAGGACAGCACATGCCACCACAATCGAGATGAATAACTGCCAAAATAAACTCCTCGCATTTTTTTCATTTGCTTTTGAAAAAATAAAATCATTTGCTATAATGCTCAGCGTTGTGCTGGCATAGCTCAGTTGGTAGAGCTCCTGTTTTGTAAACAGGGGGTCGTGGGTTCGAAACCTACTGCCAGCACCACGTTACATAAAATCAGGCGACCTAAGGTCGCTTTTTTTATGCGCGTAAACTGCATTTCCCTAAAAGCTCCCTTAAAAAGCAACATCAGCGTAGATTTTAACGAGCCTGTTCCTTGTTGCAAGTCTCACTGCCAGAATTCCTCCCAAAAGAAATTTTTCTAAGATAGCTCCAAGCAACGTCCAAAATTTACCTCCCCCCTCTCATTTAACATCATTAATCCACCTCCATATGCGATAAACATGCGGATTTAACGCCTAAACATTTTTTTAACTTTGATTGATTTAACAAAATTTATAGTAAAATAGAGCAATGCAAATCGTGATGATAAGCAAGTTATTTTCTTTCATACAGTGGTATGGCAGAAATACGGCGATTGCATCAGACTATTGGGATTTTATATAAGTTTGGAAATTAAAATGAAAACTAAAGTTTTAGCATTATCAGTTGCTGCTGCTTTGGCTGCTGCTTCTTTCTCCGCTAACGCTGCTCTTGAAGATTCTTGGACCTTCGGTGTTAAGGGTGGCTGGGCTCACTCCTACATTGACTCTGACAGCGGCAACGAGATGACCGATAAGAACGCTTTCGGTTATGGCGCTTATGTTGGCTACAACTTCACCGATTGGTTCGGTGTTGAAGCCGCTTTCAATGGCTTCACCAACTTTGGTATGAAGGACGCTGACAACGCTTCCCACAAGCTCAAGATCTATGGCCCTGAGGTTGCTGCTCGTTTTGCTTATCCTTTGGATGAGAACGGCTCTGACATCTTCGCTCGCGTTGGTCTTGCATATCACACCGATCACTTAACCAACAGCAACCACGGTGCTGCTGCTTGGGATCCTCTCGTAGGCATCGGCGCACAGTACGCCTTCACCAAGAACTTCGCAGCTCGCGTAGGTTATGATTACTACTTCAACTCCTTCGATTCTGACTACTCTCCTGAGAAGAAGTTGGACGGCGGCATGGGCTTCCTCTATGTTGGCTTCCAGTACACCATTGGCGGTCCTACCCCTGTAGCTCCTGTTGCAGCTCCTGTTGCTCAGACCGAGCGCGTTACCGAGAACCACAGCCTTTCTGCTGGCACTCTCTTCCCCTTCGATGGCTCAGTATTGTCTGACAATGGTAAGAAGGTTATCTCTGACGTAGTTGCTTCCTCTAAGGAACTCTCCAACACCGAGTTCGAGGTTTATGGCTATACCGATCGCATCGGCTCTGACGCTTACAACCAGAAGCTCTCTGAGAAGCGTGCTAATGCTGTTGCTTCTGAGCTTCGCGCTAACGGCCTCTCTGACGCTCAGATCAAGAACGTTGAAGGCAAGGGCAAAGCTAACCCTGTTACCGGCAACAAGTGCGACTCTGTTAAGGGCAAGCAGGCTGTTATCGATTGCTTAGCACCTGATCGTCGCGTTGAGGTTGTTGTCTCTGGTGACAAGACCACTGAAAAGCAGATCTAATCTGACTTTTTAGCTTAGGCTTAAGGCCTAAAATAAACCGCTATTGCAGAAACTGTGATGGCGGTTTTTTATTCTCCTCTCCAAGCGTTCATCAACGCTTTGATCATCGCCACGATCATCTGCTTTTTCAATCAATCTCCAAGCCTGATTATGGTAGAATTATCCATCACTAATTAATACCAAAATTCCCCCGCTACAGATAAGGACTAACCTTAGCTGAGCCTTGTTATCGGTCTTAATCTTTTATGGATTTCGAACAAATCTGGCAGGATGCCATTAAGGCTGTGGTCGATCAAATAGACGATATGAAGGAGAAAAATCTCCTGCTTTTGATCGGATCTCAGGTCTCAATTTATATCGCAAATAACGTGCTGACTTTTCAGTGCAAGTCACCATATGTAACCACCTTACTGCCAGAGTATTTGTCGGCCTTCTTCCGTGAGGTAAAGCGTCTTTCCGGCATTCAAAGCCTAGGCGTTAATATTACCTCTGTGGACGCTACTCCTCCTATGGCACCAGCTCCTCAGCCTCAGGTTGCACCACAGCCTGTGCCTCCTGCTGAGCCGCAAATGCCTCCAGTGCCGCCGCAGCCTATGTATATGAGCCAAATGCCACAAGCTTCGCTTATGGGCTCATTCCAAGGCAATGGCATGTATGGCCAATACAACCAATTTGGCGCCCTAGATCCCTACATGCAGCAGATCCCCATTGCTCAGGGTGTTAATCCCCATGCAATGAATGCCCAGCCAGTAGCCGCCAAGCCGCAACTGCCTAAATTTATGAAAGAGGATAGGATCAACCACGATAAGACCTTTGACAATTACGTGACCGATCCTGAAAACGAGCTCATCTTTGCCATTGCTAAAAAGATTGCCTCAGATCCTGGTACCTCCAATACCAACCCCTTCTATATCTATGGAGCCTCAGGTATTGGTAAGACCCATCTATTATTTGCAATTGCCAACGAGATAAGACGCGTACATCCTGAAAAGAGCCTGATGTATATGCGCTCTGAGGAGTTTATTAAAAACTATGTAGACTCCATGAGCTCTAAGGGCAAGATGCAAAATAAGGGTGAGTACAATTACCAGCAGGTATACTTCAAGGACTTCTTTACAAGTCAGGATATCTTCATCGTCGATGATATTCAAAACTTTATCAAAGCCCCAGGATCCCGTGCAACTTTCTTTGAGATCATCGCAGATTTCTTAGACAAGCCTAATCATCAGCTGATTTTGGCATCAGATGTTCCTCCAGGAAATCTCAAGGGCTTTAACGAGCGCGAAACCTCACGCTTTGGCTCTGGTGTCTGCCGTGAGATTTATCCACCTAATAACGAGACCCGTGCCGCGATCACCATTAGCAAATGTCGAGAGTTCCACGTGGAACTTTCAGATAGCATTATCGATTACATCGCTAAAAACATTCGCTCAAATGTGCGTGAGATTGAAGGTGCAATCAAGACTCTTAACGCCGTCAAGATGACCAAGGGTGATCTTAGCTATGAGGATGCAGTAGCCAATCTGCAAAGTCATATCAACACCTCCAATCAATCCACCACCCTTGATGCCATCAAGGAGCGTGTATCTAAGGAATACGATGTGTCTATCGAGCTCATGGAAGGAGCCTCACGCAAGCGCAAGGTCTCTCAGGCCCGCTCAGTTGCCATGGCCATTGCCTCTGAGCTTATTCCTAGCTTGTCCTTAAACGATATTGGTAGATCCTTTAATAAAGATCACTCCTCGGTACATGAGGCTATCAAGCGTACACGCAAGAGATTAGATACCGATCAGGAATTAAATGCTACCTATCAAAAGCTAGTACTGTCACTGAAACGAGATTAATACCATCAGGAGCCACCAATGAAATTTACCGTACTCTTCTCCGAGATCACCGATCAGCTCAAGGAGATGTCAAGGATCGCCGCCTCTAATAAGCCTGAGGATTCAACTCAGAACATCCTGATGACTGTTGCCGATCGCAAGCTCACCATGCGCTCAACTGATGGCAATATCGAGCTTGAGGCTCAAATTCCCTTAGTTGATGTGGAATCAGATGGTGCTACCACCATTAACGCCGGCAAGCTTTATGAGGTATGCTCAAAAAGTGGCAAGGCCTCTACTGCAGTTATTACTCTTGATGAAGCATCTCAGATGTTGCAGGTAAACGCTGATAACACCATCTATGAGATCCGCTCTCCATCTGCCGACACCTTCCCAAGCTTTGAAGATGCCGCAACGGGAGTTACCATCACTCTTACTCAGAAACAGCTCAAGCAAATCATCGATATGTCAGGCTTTTGCGTAAGCAACGATGACTTCCGTGAGTATTTAAGAGGCATTCGCTTTGAGGGTGAAGGCTCTAAGCTTTCCGTATTTGCCTCCGATGGTCATCGTATGGTGGCAATTGAGACTACGCTCTTAGAGCCCTTAGCAGAGCCCTTAGGTGCCTTGCTTACTAAAAACAGCACTATTCAGATCGCTAATGTCATTAACAGCAATTCAGAGCAACCAGTATCTCTGCACATTACTAAGAATACTGTCTCTCTATACTGCAACGGCTATAAGCTCAAATCTAAATTGATGGCTATTGCCTATCCTAATGTAAGAAGCATTATTCCGGTGAAGTATGCAGGAGAGGCTGTGCTTGATGTTAAGCGCTTTGCCACCTTGATCGCTCGTGTATCCGTGATGTCTTCAAAGAGAGTCAACGGCATTACCTTGAGCTTTAATAAAGGCTCCTATAGTCTGCGTGCCTCCAACAGCGAAAGAGAATCAGCAATTGCTACCGAGCCCTTACCTGAATACGAAGGTCCTAGCATCGAGGTCTCATTTAACTACACCTATGTAAATGAAACCTTAAACCACCTCAATGCTGAGAAGGTGATGATCAAGTTCCCAGATCCCTTAAATGGCGCTAACTTTATTCCAGTGATTGAGGGTGAGCCTAAGCCTAACAGCATCAATGCTCAATTCATCATCTCTAAGATCGTTTTATAAGGATAAATAAGGCGACTTTGCTCGCCTTATGCTCCCATAATGCTGATTAAGCGCATCTATATCCAGAACTTTCGTAATATTAAGCATCTGGATATAAAGCCAGATCTAAACGTCAATCTTATCTTCGGACCTAATGGTAGTGGCAAGACCTCCTTTTTAGAGGCACTCTCCTGCCTAGCCTTAGGTCGTTCCTTTCGCGGTGCTAAAACTCCTCATCTTATTGCGCGTGATGAGCAGAGCTTTGTTTTATCCACAGAGATCCAACAGGATCAATCTATATCAACTGACACCATTGGCATGATGCGTACGCGTACCCGCGGCGAGAGCGTACAAATCTCTATAAATGGCCAAAGGACTAATAGACTTATAGATATTATCGACAAGCTCTGTGTGCAAATCATTCATCCTCAAGGCACCGAGCTTATCACCGGCTCCCCTGAGGAGCGTCGCGCCTTTCTTGATTGGGGTGTGTATTACACCTTCCCAAGATTTAAAGAGCTGTGGATGGACTATAGACGCATCTTAGGTCAGCGCAACGCCTTACTTAAGGATAGAAGTCGCAATATTCCATGCTCGATGTTTACCGTGTGGGATGACATGCTGTGTGAGCTCTCAGAAAAAATCACCTCCATGCGTGAGCATTATCTTGCAGATATTAGGCCTGAGCTTAATCGCATTACTGCCAAATTTTTACCTGAAATTAAGTTTGATTTTTCTCTTTCTCAAGGCTGGGAAAAAGGCTTAAAACTGCGGGATCTGCTGAGCTTAAATATTGAAAAAGATAGGAATTTAGGCTATACTTTTTATGGTTGTCACCGTGCTGATTTGAAGATCAAAACCAACCAATCTCCCGCAAGTGAAACGTTGTCCCGAGGCCAGATCAAATTGCTGGTCTGTGCTATGCGTTTGTCACAAGGATCTGATCTTTTTAAGGAGAACAATCAAAGCTGCGTGTACTTGGTTGACGATATCAACTCCGAGCTAGATCAGCACTCAAGATCATTATTATTAAGCGAGATCTTAGAGAACAACAATCAACTATTCATAACCAATATCACTAAAGATATTGAGTTTTTGGGAATAAAAACTCCCAAGCTGATAGATATCCAACAGGAAATCAGCAAACCACATCCTGGCGTATGAGGTAAAAATGTCTAACAACGATTACGATGGCTCCAGCATTAAAGTTCTCCGTGGACTTGAGGCGGTACGTAAACGTCCTGGTATGTATATCGGTGATACCGATGATGGCTCAGGACTACATCAGTGCGTATTTGAGGCTGTCGACAATTCAATCGACGAGGCTCTTGCAGGCTATTGCACCCACATTGAGGTAACAGTCTATCCTGACGGCTCCGTAGGTTGTCGTGATAATGGCCGTGGTGTTCCCGTGGCGATGCATCCTGAGGAGCATCGTAGTGCCGCCGAGGTCGTTATGACTGTGCTCCACGCCGGTGGTAAATTCGACTCCAATTCTTATAAAGTCTCCGGCGGTCTCCACGGTGTAGGTATTTCTGTGGTAAATGCACTCTCCGATCGCTTTGAACTTACCGTACGTCGTGACGGCCATATTTGGCGTCAAACCTATTTAAACGGCGGTAATCCAGAGGCTCCTTTGTATGAGGATGGCGATCTTGGCGAAAACGATGAAACCGGTACTGAGGTAAGATTCTGGCCATCTCCCTCAATCTTCTCAAACACCGTCTTCTCTGCAGAAAAGCTTGAGAAGCGTCTACGTGAGCTCTCCTTCTTAAACTCCGGCATTAAGATCACCTTTACCGATCTTAGAGAGGAGAATTACCAACACGTATTCCACCACGAAGGTGGCATCATGGAGTTTATTAAATTCTTAAACTCCAATAAGAATCCGGTGAATCAGAAGATCTTCCACTTTGCTAAGATGTGCGATAACAACATCTTTGTGGAAATTGGTATGCAGTGGACCGATTCTTATTCTGAGAGCGTGTATTGCTTTACCAACAACGTTCCTCAAAAGGACGGTGGTACCCACATGGCAGGCTTTAAGACTGCTTTGACCCGTACCTTCAACAATTATTTGGAAAAAGAAGGCTATACCAAAAAACACAAGATCTCAGCCTCCGGTGATGATGCCCGTGAAGGCTTAACTGCAGTTATCTCAGTTAAGATGCCTGATCCTAAATTCTCCTCTCAGACTAAGGATAAATTAGTATCCTCTGAGGCCTCAGGTGCCGTAAATTCAGCACTTGGTGAGAATCTTGAGTACTTCCTTGAGGAAAATCCACAGGACGCAGATACCATCTGCATGAAGATCATTGAAAGTGCCCGCGTACGTGATGCCATGCGTAAGGCTCGTGACTTATCCCGTAAAAAAGGCCTTGATATTGCCTCTAATCCTGACAAGCTCACTCCTTGCCGTGAAAAGGATCCTGATTATGCTGAAATCTTCCTCGTCGAGGGTGATTCCGCAGGTGGCTCTGCTAAGAAGGGCCGTGATTCTAAGAATCAGGCTATCTTGCCTTTGCGCGGTAAGATTTTGAACGTGGAGAAGGCTCGCTTTGATCGCATGATCCAATCTCAGCAGATCGGCAATCTTGTATCTGCCTTTGGTTGCGGTATTGGTAAAGAGGAATACAATCCTGATAAATTCAGATACCACAACGTCATCATCATGACCGATGCCGACGTCGACGGTGCGCACATCAGAATTTTGTTATTGACCTTCTTCTATCGTCATATGCCCGAGCTCATCGAGCGTGGTTATGTCTATGTAGCTCAGCCTCCGCTTTATAAATATGTAAAGAATAAGGGCAAGAAGAATGAGGCCGTATCCTACGTGCTCTCTGATAAAGAGGCTTTGCAGTACCACACCAATATGGCGCTAAACGCAGGTGCTCTTTATATAACCCCTGATGCAGCTCCTATCTCTGGTATTCCCTTAGAGAAGCTCTTTAACGAGTACAACAAGATCCAAACTGCTATGCCTAAGCTTACCTCTAAGCTAAATAAGGACGTGGTAACTGAGATCATGTATACCGATCTCCTAGACGATGCCACCATGCAATCAGAGGTAGCCGTTAAGGAATGGGCAGAAAAGCTAGTATCAAAGCTCCCCTCAAACCTCTCTGAGGGTGTGTATTTCAAGGCTAACGTCAAATTTGATGCCACTGAAAGCAAATACTATCCAGTGATCATTCATCACGCTCATGGCATCGATAGCTTTAATGAGCTCACTCCTGCCTTCATGCAGTCAGTTGAGTATCAACTCTTAAAGAACATGAATAAGCAGGTGTGCAACTTAGTTGAGCCTGGTGGCTATGTACAGATTGGCTCACAGACTATTGGCGTTAAGAACTTTGATGAGGCCTACCACATCATGATGGAGAAGGGCTTTGCTGAGGTTAAGGTACAGCGCTACAAGGGACTAGGTGAAATGAATCCTGAGGAGCTCTCTGAGACCACCATGGATCCTGATACCAGATCATTGCTTAAGGTAAATCTCACTGACGCCATGGAGGCAGATAGACTCTTTACCGAGCTTATGGGTGATAACGTTGATAACCGTAAGGTATTTATCACCGAAAATGCCGCCAAAGCAAATTTGGACGTCTAAAGCATAAACCATAGCTAAAATAAGTGCGTTTTTTTAGAACATTGCCTGAAAAAGCGCACCTTCTTGCGCAAAACAGCTAAATTTACTGTTGACCTCTTTCATGCGCAAAGAGTAGAATACATCGGATTTTATACAGGGATCATGATCACTGTTTTTGCAGTAAATCATGATACCGTAAAACTTAGAAGTTCCTGCTGAAAAAACAGCACAAAGCAAGCTTGCTTTGCATTAGGATCACGCAGTAATTACTGCATTTAATTGACAGGCGGTTTGTACCGTCGTTGGAGATATCAAATGAAACGTACTTTCCAGCCTAACGTGAATAGACGTAAAAAGACCCATGGTTTCCGTATTCGTATGCGCACTGCTGACGGCCGCAAGGTTTTGTCACGCCGTCGTGCCAAGGGTCGTAAGCGTTTAACCACCGTTTAATGGCTGACAATACCTTCCCCCGTGAGGATCGGATTCTAACCACCGGGGAATACGACAAGGTATTCAAAAAATGTATCCGCGCCAGTGTGCCCGGAGTTTTGGTTCTTGGTCACAAGAGCTCGAACGTCGGGCATTCTAGGCTCGGTTTGGTTATTCCAAAAAAAGTATTGAAAAGGGCTGTCTGGCGCAACCGAGTAAAACGCGTTGCTAGAGAAGCCTTCAGATTATCAAAAGAATCCCACCCTTGTGTTGACTTCGTTGTTATTGCCAAGCATGGCATCAAAGACATAGATAATACTGAACTTACTCAGATATTATTAAAGTTATGGGATCAAATCTCTCGCCGTTTGCCCGCCTAGGTATTGGACTCATCCGTTTTTATCAGATGTTTATCAGTCCGTTGCTGGGACATCATTGCAGATTTTATCCTTCATGCTCGCAATACACCTTAGAAGCAATTAAAGAATGGGGTTTTGTACGCGGTGTCTGGCTTGGGATCAAAAGAATATCTAGATGTCATCCCTTAAATGAGGGCGGCATTGATCCCGTTCCTTTAAATCCGCGTAAACGCCATTGAGGCCAATGGATCATGGAACAACAAAGAAATCTTCTATTAATTGTTCTGCTTTGCGCCACTCTGTTCATTTTCTGGAACTGGGAAAGCGACAAGGCTACAGCTGCCAAGATGGCAGAGCAGGGTATCACCCAGACCGTACAGTCAGCATCTGACATAGTATCAGACGACGTCTCCGGCGACACCATCACCATCAAGAGTGATTCATTAAACCTCACCGTTGCACTTAAGGGCGGTGACATCATTGATGCTAACCTTCCTAAGATCAAGCAAGAGCAGGATAAGGATGATCCATTCCACTTGCTCATGAGCAACAAAGCCTTTACCTATCAGGCACAATCTGGCCTTGCAGGCAAAGACGGTATTGATACCAAAGAGCGTCCTACCTTCACTGCTGAGAAAAAAGAATACGTGCTTGAGGACGGCCAAGATAGCGTCTCTGCAGTCTTAACCTTTGAAAAAGACGGCGTTACCTACACCAAGACCTATACCTTAAAGCGTGGTACTTATGCTGTTGAGGTAAGCTATGGCGTTGATAATAAATCAGATTCAACTAAAAACGTCAGCTTCTATGGCCAGTTAAAACAGACTGCTGATGACAGCTTCCTAAAGAACTCCACCGGCTTTGGCATGGTGGCTTCAGCCTATCGTGGTGCAGCTTATTCAACTGACAGCTCCCGTTATGAGAAGCTAAAATACAACGACATCATCGACAACCAAAAGAACAACAGCTCTTTGTCAGTTGAGACAAAGACTGGTTGGGTTGCCATGATCCAGCACTACTTCGTATCTGCATGGGTAGGTGCTGAGGATACCGATAACCTCGTCTATACCAATGCAACTCGTGATGGCAATTCCGCTATCATCGGTATTAGAACTGCTAATACTGATGTTGCCGCCGGTACTTCCAAGGAATTTAAGAGCAAGCTTTGGTTAGGACCTAAGATTGCAGATGATCTTGAGGCTGTTGCTCCTCACTTAGACTTAACCGTAGATTATGGCTGGTTGTGGTTCATCTCCATTCCACTTTTCAAGATCCTACAGTTTGTCCACTCCATCATCGGTAACTGGGGCTTCTCCATTATCGTATTAACTCTTATCGTCCGTGGCTTGATGTTCCCTTTAACCAAGGCTCAGTACACCTCCATGGCCAAGATGAGATTGCTCACTCCTAAGATGCAGGAGCTACGTGAGAGATATGCTGATGATCGTCAAAAGCTAGGTCAGGAGACCATGCGTCTTTATAAGACCGAAAAGGTTAACCCTATGGGTGGTTGCCTACCTTTGGTCATTCAGATGCCTATCTTCATCGCTCTCTATTGGACCTTGATGGAATCTACTGAATTACGTCAGTCCGCCTTCATTGGTTGGATCACTGACTTGTCAGTCTACGATCCTTTCTTCGTGTTGCCGGTACTCTATGGTGTATCCATGTTCTTCCTCCAGAAGATGTCACCGACCCCGATCAATGATCCTATTCAGCGTAAGGTATTCATGGCTATGCCATTTGTATTTACCTTTATGTTCTGCACCTTCCCTGCAGGCTTGACCCTCTACTGGTTGGTATCTAACTGCTTTACCATCTTCCAGCAGACCGTCATCTTCCGCTCCTTGGAGAAGCGTGGTCTTAGCATGAAGACCGCCAAAGCTGTCAAGAAATAATGTCAGCCACGGTTGAAGATACAATTGCTGCAATCGCCACCCCTCATGGCAGGGGTGGCGTTGCCATAATTAGGATCTCAGGATCGCAAGCTCTAGCAGTTGCTAAGATCATCTGTGGATTAGAGCCCAAACCACGCCACGCTCATTTCAAGCCCTTTAAATTTAAGGAAGAAGTGATCGATGAAGGCGTGGTTTTATATTTTCCAGGCCCTCATTCCTATACAGGTGAAGATACCCTCGAACTACAAGGTCATGCTGGTAATGTAGTTCCACAGCGCGTGCTAAAAGCAGTACTTAGCGTTCCTGGTGTCCGTCAGGCACTACCTGGTGAATTTACCCGCCGTGCGTTCATGAATGGACGTATGGATTTAACTGCCGCTGAAGCAGTTGAAGATCTGATCTCCGCAGGCTCTGAAAGTGCTGCCAAGGCAGCTATGGCCTCCTTAGAAGGCGCATTCTTTAAGGACATGTCAGAGCTTACCGAGCTTCTAACTATGTTCAGAGTGCGCATTGAGGGCTGCCTAGACTTTCCTGAAGAGCATGAGGATTTCTTTGATTCTGGTAAGGCACAATCTGAGATCGATGAAATCATTGCCAAAGCACAGCTTGCAGAGCGTAGGGCAGATCAGGGCTTAAAGTTAAATGAAGGTGCGAGGATAGTACTCTCAGGTGCGCCTAATGCCGGCAAATCAAGTCTGCTTAACGCCCTTTCTGGATCAGAGCGTGCCATCGTTACCAATATCCCAGGTACTACTCGCGATATACTCTCAGCAGACATCGAAATTGATGGCGTCCCGGTAACCATTACCGATACCGCAGGCATTCGCGATACGCCCTCAGATGAGATTGAGGCTATAGGTATTAAGAAGGCCTTAGAGGCTTTAAAGCAAGCTGATTTGGTGCTATTCATGATCGATGGCTCCTCAGCTCCGCAAAAAGAGGATGATATTCTAGGCCGTCTGCTTGAGCTTAAAAAGCAGTCCTCAAATGTCATGGTGGTGGTGACTAAGTCAGATCTTAAGCCTAATGAGGAGATGACAGCTTTATTGCAAGGAGAGGAATTCTCCCAATATAAAGCTCTGCATATCAGCGTTAAGGCTGAAGATGGTCTCGTATCCTTGCGTAAGGCACTTGCTGATGCCTTAGGTATCATGCCACTTGAAGGCGTATATAGCGCCAGAGCTCGTCATCTTGCTGAGCTTAAAGAGGCTATAGCTGCGGTGAAGCGTGCCAAGGACGTACTGCTCATGGGAGATCTTGTGCTCTGTGCTCAGGAGATGCGTGATGCTCAGGATCACCTAGGCACTGTTACCGGAGTAGTCACCTCAGATGATATCTTAGGAAAGATCTTCTCAACCTTCTGCATTGGCAAATAGAAAAGCCAAATAAACACAGGATCTGTCTTTTTAAAAAGGCAGATCTGTCAGCACTTCAAACACCTCTCATAAACAGAGGTAAACATCTCAATCTCTCTTGGAGCTATTCCAAGCTTTATTGCAAGCTCCTGCCAATGAGAGACTCCTGCTAATACCTCGTCAATTATCTGTTGTGCCTGCTTTTTTGATAGGTAATAATCCTTGCAGGATCCTAGGAGCACACCAAGATCGGCCTCATTGGTATCTGCATTAATCAAGAGGCTTTGATAGGGGCTTAAAGTAGGGTTTAGATCGTAGGCAGGTGAGAGGATCCAGCCTCGCTTTGTTAACAAGAACCCATGGTTGCGGAAATGATCATCACTATTTCCGATGCAGATGCTGAAGGCTACGCGGCGATATAGCTCCTTTAAATTAGCCTCAACCTCACAACAGCCTTGGATAATAAAATCAACTATATCGAGGTAACCGTTACCACTTTGGGCATTACTGCCATCATTCAGTCCAAGCATGGTCATCGCGGAGGCAAAATGCTTACGCCTACCATCATCAGTTCTATCAAAGCGTGTTGACAGCAGGGTGTGATAGCGTGCATCATTTTTCAAGGCTTTAGTAACGGCAACATTAATACCTGCCTTTTGAGCTAGCAAATGACTGTGATGCTCCCACAGCGCAATGTCATAATCATCATTGCAAGATGGAAATTTTGCAACATACAAAATCCCATGCTCATCAGCAACGCAGGCCTTAGGTCGTGCTCCTCCTAAGGAGGTGCCAGGATGAATTAACTGCGCTAACCATTTATCCTCAGGAAGCTCATTTTTAAGCTCGCAACGCTCAATTTCCTTAGCGGCTGCCAGTAATTTTCTAAGATCAGTAATAGGGGGCACGCGTAAGATTGGATCGCTATTTATAAAGTCACCTTCACTCTCACGCTTAAAACGCAAACCTCCCATGCGCGACAGATCATCAATTCCAGTTAGCATTTCAAATGAGGACAGCTTTCTTACAGCTCTATGTTCAGCTTGAGCCAAAAGCTGCTCTCGACGCTTTAAAAGAGTACGCCCCCATCTATCAGGCATGGCATCGCTAAAGCAAGCAAAAATTTGCGCTCCGGGCACGGTAAACTGCCATCCTTGATAGTTATTTAGATCGGCAGAAATAGAGATCCCGTTATACTTTGCTAGCCAATCCCTATCAAATTCAAAGCTATAGGAGTCAGATCCTCTCAAGAACTCATAACCTAAAGTTCCAATAAGCTTGGGGCTACCTATCCAATCAAAATCAGCAAAGACTAAGAGCTTTTCCATGGGCTTTATTCCTTTTTGGAAGCGCGTTTACGCTCCTTCAATAAAGATAAGTCCTGCAATGAACGTCCTATTTCGTCATTTTTTGCAAGTAGCAAAATATCCTCATCAAGTTGCAGAGCATAAAGAATTCTCAAATAGATACCTATGGAAACTGTTGGTGAGCCCTTTTCAACTCTATTAACAGTCAAAGGAGAGCAGGTAGCGCGCTCAGCTATCTGCGCCACACTTAGATCACGGCGAAGCCTCGCAAGCTTAATCTGTTCACCAACTATCTGCATGTTTTGCATAAGCTTTCGCGGCAGGTGAGTAGCCATAGTTTCCTTAGTCACAGTAGCTCAATCCTTATTTAAGTAGTCAAAAATACTTTATTTTATATATTATAT
>CAVHVI010000036.1:0-14203 GCA_963639245.1 Bacteroidaceae bacterium | reverse complement strand
AAATTACTCTTCGCTCTTCTTACCACCAGCGGCACGGAAGGCACGGACACGATCAAGCTCAGAGAGGTTCTTCTTACGAAGACGTAGAGAAACCGGAGTTACCTCAACTAACTCGTCCTCATCGATGTACTCTAAGCACTGCTCAAGTGACATCTTGATAGGAGGAGTTAAGATGATGTTGTCGTCAGAGCCTGCGGCACGAACGTTGGTTAACTTTTTAGTCTTCAAGGGGTTAACGGTCAAGTCGTTATCACGTACGTGCTGACCAATGATCTGGCCCTCGTAAACCTCTTCACCAGGATTTACAAAGAGACGGCCACGCTCCTGCAAGAACCACAAAGCATAAGGTACGGTCTTACCGGTATCGTTGGAGATCATTACACCGTTTTGACGTGAACCAATGGTGCCACCAACATACTCATCGTAGCTGTCAAAGGAGTGGTACATGAGACCTGAGCCTGAGGTTAAGGTCATGTAGAGGGTCTGGAAGCCGATAAGACCACGAGAAGGAATACGATAGTCTAAGCGTACACGGCCCTTTCCATCAGGAACCATGTTCTTAAGCTCGCCCTTACGCTTGCCAAGCTCTTCCATCACAGGCCCCTGGTTATCCTCGTGTAGATCTAAGGTTAAAACCTCATAAGGCTCTAAGGTTCTGCCATTTTCCTTCTTTAAGATTACCTCAGGACGAGAAACTGCTAGCTCATAGCCCTCACGACGCATCTCTTCGATTAATACTGATAGATGCAACTCACCACGGCCAGAGACTCTGAAGCGATCGGCTTCCTCAGTCTTCTCAACACGCAAGGCTACGTTGTGAACCAACTCTTCCTCAAGACGCTCCTCGATATTGCGGGAGGTAATGAACTTACCCTCACGGCCTGCAAAAGGAGAGGTGTTAACGCAGAAGTTCATGGTGACGGTAGGCTCGTCAACGGTCAAGGCAGGCAAAGCCTCAACTGACTGAGGATCGCAGATGGTATCTGAAATCTTAAGCTCGCCTAAACCGGTAATAGCGACGATATCGCCAGCCTCAGCAGTATCAGCAACCTTACGGTGGAGGCCTAGGTAATCCATAACCTGACCTATCTTACCGTTGCGGGTCTTACCTTCTCTATCGATGATGACTACGCTTTGGTTGGCACGAGCAACACCGCGCTTAACACGGCCGATACCGATCACGCCCACATAGGAGGTGAAGTCCAAAGAGGAGATCTGCATCTGGAAAGGTCCGTTGAGATCTGAATCAGGAGGAGATACGCGATCAACAATAGTCTGGAATAGAGGCTGCATATCAGTACCGGTAGCACCCTCCTCTAGGCTTGCCCAGCCCTGGAAGGCGGAGGCATAGACTACAGGGAAGTCTAACTGCTCATCGGTAGCACCTAAGTTGTCAAAGAGGTCGAAAACCTGATCGATAACCCAGCTAGGACGTGCACCCTCACGGTCACACTTATTGATAACTACAATAGGCTTAAGGCCAGCGGCAAAGGCCTTTTGAGTTACGAAACGGGTCTGAGGCATAGGGCCGTCAACAGCGTCGACTAGCAAGAGCACGGAGTCAACCATGGACATAACACGCTCAACCTCACCACCGAAGTCAGCATGGCCCGGGGTATCAACGATGTTGATGCGATATCCACCCCAATCGATGGCGGTATTCTTTGACAGAATGGTAATGCCACGCTCTTTTTCGAGATCATTGGAGTCCATGATGCGAGTCTGATTGAGCTCGTTGCGGTCTAAGGTGCCGGACTGGCGCAGTAAGCTGTCTACCAGGGTGGTCTTGCCGTGGTCAACATGCGCGATGATGGCGATGTTGCGGATCTTATTAACATCCATTTTGATAATCCTGTGGTTGGCGCGAATACTATCCCTCTTAGGGACTTCGCCTCATAACTTAAAGACACCACTAAGGTGTTTTGAAATGTTTTGGAAGGCTGCTTTGGGCGAGGAATTCTCTCTCCTGCCTGAGCCTATACGCTAAAATCACGCTATTTTAGCGTAAATTTTGAACTGTGACGCATTTTGGACTTTTAAGAGCAAGCTTTTTTTCAAAAGAAAATGCAGAGCTAAGCGCTAAGAGATGCCCTTTGTGGATCTTATCCATAGTTTAAAGTCTCTGCTAGAATGATGAGCTTAGAAAGGATTTTGCTATAAGGCGGATTTCGTGAGAGAACTATTTGAATTTTTCCTAAAACGCATCAAGCGTGACAGTGTAGGTCTAGAGGCCTCAGCCCTTGCCTTTACCTCTATTTTATCGCTAGTCCCAGCAGCTACGGTGGTGCTATCTGTATTTGCGCTCTTCCCTTCATTTCAGGGCGTGCGTGATGCCTTAAAGCTTTTTGCCTCGCAAAATTTTATGCCGGTTTTTAACGAGACCGTGAGCAATAATATGGGAGTTCTGTTAGATCACGCAGGCAAGCTTACGATCACTGGATCTATAGTTTTCTTCTTAATTGCCCTAATGCTAGTGCGATCTGTTGATAAGTCCTTTAACCGCATTTGGCGCGGTGGCTCGCGTAAGGTAGGATCCACCATTGCAATTTACTGGACCCTACTAACTCTAGGACCTTTATCCATTGGATTAGTCGTGTGGATAACATCAAAGGTCTTTGCCTATGCCGCTTTATCTGGAGGAGTAGTAGGCATTCCCATGGTATTAGCCTACTTTGTGCTCCCGGTTATTATTGAGATCATCGTGACCACTGCCGCCTTCATGATAGTTCCTGCGGCTATGGTTAAGATCCAAGATGCCTTGTTAGGTGCTGCCTTAGTTACTATCTTCCTTGAGATCTCGAAAAAAGTATTTTCTGTATTCGTGCTGAAGTTCTCCAATTATGAGGTTGCCTATGGTGCCCTAGCTGCCATTCCGGTGATGATGCTGTGGGTGTATATCAACTGGTGGATTATTTTGGTGGGTGCTGAATTTACGGCAACCTTAGGCGCGGTACGTAGCGGTATTTGGGAAGGTATTCCTAATTTTATGGTGTATCTTGCCAATATGACCGGCTCTACCCTAGGCTCTGAGCGCGTAATTCAGGTACGTCGCAAGGCTTCAATTAGAATTAAGGTGGCATCTACTCCTAAGCTTGTGAAGAAGGATATCCATAAGAAGAAGGAACAAGAGGAAGAGGCCAAATCAAAAAGCTAGCGAGTTTTATCCTCTAGTAGCCACTAAATTTTTTATTATGATGGACCGCATAGGAATGCGGTCTTTTAACATTTCGTCAACTAAACACTGGCAATTATGTAGCATGCTGTGGTTTTTATCCTCTAGTAGCCACTAAATTTTTTATTATGATAGACCGCATAGATATGCGGTCTATTAGCATTTTGTCAACTAAACATTGTGGCTAACAGCGGTGATAGCAATGATGGCTTGAGCTTTGCTTTTCCACGTGCCTTTATTTAGTGAGCATTTCCCTCTTTGTCATCTTGTCACTCGCTGTCATCATCCTTTTCTAAAACCGCAATTTCATCACGCAGTATTTTGACGGCATCTAAGAGCTTGGCCCTACTTTGATCCTGTGCATCTTGCTTTTGACGCTGCTCTTCCTCGTATTTTGCTTGCTCCTCAGGAGTCATTTCCTTTACGAAGAGCCCTGGACGCATAAGTCCGCGCTGAAGGGCCTTGATATCAAAAATAGGCTCTTGAATAGTGCCACTGATATCAACTATGGTCGCACTATCATGCGGCGTACTTACAAAATAAGCCTTGCCTTGATTACTAAGATCGCTAAGAGATGTCTCTCCTGATAAGGAGAATATAGAGGTTGCAAGCTTAGATCTTAGTGAGTATTTTGCCTGCTCGTTACCAAAGCTTATCTGCGCGTTGACATCATGCATGCCACAATCGCTATCTCCCAAGGCGGTTAAGAGCTTGGATAGATCAAGCTTAAAATCCTCCTGACGACCACCGTTTATCAAATCAAGACCAAAGGCTGAAATCAGCAGGCTATCAGAGTTTAAAGTAAGCTTGCCATTTAAATTCTTTATAAGATTGTCTCTATCTCCAAAGCTTTTTAAATCTATATCCAAATTTACCTTGCCACTTAAAAGATGAGGGATAAGACTTGAGTTGATAGTAGCAAGCTCAAAATCGTGAGCCTGACCTAGTAAGAAGGAATTCCCGCCATTTCGTGAAAGAGAGAGACTTAAGCTTGCATTTGACTTGCCAAAGCTTGCCTTAGGAATTGAGAGCATAAATAAGGGCTCGGTGTAATTGGAAACTACGGCAAGCTCATTTACACGCAGATCCTGATAGAGCAGATCGCTAAAGTTAAGATTCACCATAGCCGAAGGATCAGGCTTAAAGTTATCATTTAAGGACCAACTAAGTCCTGAAATACTGCCTGAAATGGCTTGGGTGGATACTGGTAGAGAGTCTAAATGCGATAAAAAGCGTACGTTATCGAGCTCTATATTATTTAGATGCAGAGTATGCTCATTAACATTTTTTAAAAAGCCCTCGCAGATGCTAGGCGTAAGCTCAAGGCGGGATGATTTTAGCTTGAGGCTGTGGATATAGTCATCCTTGCCATTATTTGCTGAGCTATTTGCATGGTTATCTGAGTAGTCATTTGAAAGTTGTGCATCAAGCTCATATTCACCATCAAAGGCTAAGCCCTTAAGTTTGGCGGAAACTTTCTCAGGATCTATGTTAAGGTCTGCTTGGTTTTTCTCGAGAGTAAGCTGCATCAAGGGACGGGAGATTTCTTTTATTTTGCCCTTGAAGGTACAGCTTAGGCCTTCTTTAGTAAGCTTTAAGTCAGAGGCAGTGCCGTTTATTCCCGATAAAAGCAGATCCCTATTATTCATCACGGCAATGACATCGTTAAGCCCTACACTTGGAGCCTCAAAGCTGTATTTTGCTAAAAGCCTTGTGGGATCCTTCAATACCACCTTATCTAATACTAACGAGGTAAATTTAGGCTTAAATTGAGGAATATCACCGGAGCTTATTTCCAAGGCCCCACTAATGCTTCCTCCTAAGGCATTTAAAGAAAGCTTTGAGATAACTAGGCCCTTTTCATCATAGTTAAACTGTCCCTGCAGATCCTTATAGCTTATGCCATCGATTAGGCCCTCAGTTAAGGTGCCTGAGCCTGAGCTTATTTTAGGAGCTGTGCCCTTACTGATATTTACATTAGCAAGCTCAAAGGAGGCGTCTTTGGCAGAAAGCCGTGTCAGCTCAAAGGGTACATGCTTGGCTCTTAAGGTGGCAATGGAGATTGAATCAAAGCCTAAGGCGTTATTTTTGAGTAAAGCCAAATCCTCAGGAGAGATAGTGGCGTTACGTAAATAGAGATCAGATATCGCCAGATTTTTACCAGCTAATAAGGATTTAACGTCATATTCAAGATAAAGCTCTTCAATATGGCTTTTTGAAAAGCTTACGCCATGGAGTTTGACGGTATCTGGGTAGATTGGCGAGAACTCAACCTGATCGGCAGCAAATTGCACTCCTGAGCGCTCAGAGAGTAACTTTACTAGCGGAGCCTTAACATTTTGGCCGTTGAAGTACAGAATGAAGGCGATTATGGCAACAGCAATAATCATTAAGGCGGTAAAAAGCCATTTGCATAGCTTGGCTATTTTGCCTGGCTTATGGCGCCTGATATTGTGTCTTAAAGCCACGATCCTACTCCTTAAGCCTAGTTTTCCTTAGTTAAGCTTGATAGAGGTATGTGGTGTTGCTCAGCTAGCTTTTGTAGCTTGGGGATACAAAATTGAGTGATCTCTTGGATGCACTCTAGAGTGTAACCTTCTTTTAAAAGCTTAACGGCAGTATCGGTTAAGCCTATCCTCAGTCCTGTTAAATAGCTATGTTGATATGAAGAGATATGATCGGTCTGATACATCAAATATCTGTCATCAGCAAATTTACGCCAACGCTCACGCTCTTCCTGCTCTTTAGTTTTGATAGGCTCATTAGGAGAAACTTTTCGCTGATTGATAATTGAGTAGTGCCAGCAACGATAGGCGGTTGCATACTTACTATTTAAAAATAGATGTTGATAGATTTCGGCGTTGTAATTAAAGTCATAGTAGCCGTTGCACTCTTTTGAGCCGAGGAAGATGTCTTCCAAATCGACGCCGTCGTCAGGATTTTTGGCGGGGACAGTCCTAGAGGCGTAAAAAAAGATCGAACCATCGGGTAAATCGTAATCTGCAAGCCAGAATGCTTTCATAGGTATCATCCTCTAGTTTGTTACGCTTAAGTTGAGGCCTCATCCTTGATATGGCCTGAATCCTTGAACCAACGCTTTATTAGGTAGGATGTTCTTTGTTTATCCTCTAAGATAGCCTCGGCTGCCTTGCGCGCTAAGGGGATCAAATCCTGATCGCGTACGCTATCGGCGATCCTGAAAGCATCAAAGCCTGCCTGCTTATCACCAAAGACCTCACCAGGTCCTCTAAGCTTGAGATCCTCGGCAGCAATCTTAAAGCCATCGGTGGTGGAGCGCATGATCTGCAGGCGTTGGATCGCAGTATCCGTCATATTCTCATTTTGATCGTCATACATCAAAAGACAGAAGGAGACCTCACTACCACGACCGACACGACCTCTTAACTGATGGAGCTGGGCAAGACCGAGCTTATCGGCACTTTCAATCACTATGATCGAGGCATTAGGAACATCCACGCCTACCTCAATAATAGTAGTTGCCACTAAGATCTTTATTTGCCCTTGCAAGAAAGACGCCATGGTTTCATTTTTATCCTTGGTGCTCATCTGTCCATGCACTAGCCCTATCTTAATATCAGGCAAGGACTTGGTGAGATCCCTATAGGCATCAAGTACGGAGGCCATGGCATTGCCCTCTTCCTCCTCATCATCATTTTCCTCAATGCGCGGACATACCCAATAGGCCTGCTTGCCACTTTGACAGGCAACACGCAGGCGCTCGATAACCTCGTGACGGCGACTGCCTCCTATGATGGCAGTGGTAATTGGAGTTCTGCCTGAGGGAAGCTCTCCTAGAGTTGAGACATCTAAATCAGCATAGAGTGCTAATTGCTGGGTACGCGGAATGGGAGTTGCGGTCATCACCAGCTGATGCATGGTGCAACCATCAGGGGCCTTCTTTAAAAGTGCGATGCGTTGGCCAATGCCAAAGCGATGCTGCTCATCGATCACGGCAAGAGCGAGTGTCTTATATTCCACATCCTTTTGGAAAACACTGTGGGTGCCGATGATGATCTGCGCGGTGCCGTCTTTAATAGCCTCTAAGGCTTGAGCGCGCTCCTGAGTCTTTAAGGAGGAACATAAGAGCACACAGGAAATGCCAAGAGGTGCGAGCATGGCGGAGAATTTTCTATAGTGCTGCTCAGCAAGTAACTCAGTTGGAGCTAGCAACACACTTTGCAGATTAGCGCCGGCACTTTGCAGGCAGGCCATGAGCGCGACCATGGTTTTACCAGAGCCTACGTCACCATGTAATAGACGCAGCATAGGAGTATGACGCTGTAAATCTGCACAGATCTCAGCAAAGGCCTGCTTTTGCGCGTTAGTAAGCGCGAAGGTCAGGCTTTTTAAAAGCTTTTCATGCAGCGAGGGTAAGAAATTGATGCGAACGGCCTTGCGCTTTAAATTGATGCTACGCAGATTGAGCATGGAGAGCTGATAGGCGGTGATCTCTTCAAAACAGATGCGTTTGAAGGCATCAAGCATATAGGGCAAGATCACTCTATGATCGGCTGCTCCCTTAGGATTATGCACATAGGTAATGGCATCCTGCAGACTCATGCCAAAGGGATTGAGCTCCTTGGGGATGAGCTCTAGAAGTGGCATGGAGGGCAACTTTTGCAAGCCCTGCTGTACTATCTTAGTTATTACCTTCTGCGGCATGCCATCTGAGCTGTGGTATACCGGAGTTAAGGTTTCATTAACTATAGGTGGCTCATCAGGTTTTAAAAAGGTCACCTTAGGATGCTGCAGGCACTTAAAGCCGTTGTTGTCGTACTTTAAGTAGCCAAAGGCCATGATCCTAGCGTTAGCGGTGAAGTGATTGGTATAGTTTGGATGAGCGTTGAAGAATACTGCGCCCACAAAACCAGTATCATCCTCAAGATTTACTCTAAAAAGCCTCGTACCACGGGATCCGGCGTTAAAGGTTCTGCTAGAGCGTACCCTCAAGCACATCAGCACATAGCGGCCATCGGTGGGCGCATCGCGGGCGGAGGTGATGAAGGTTTCGTCTAGATAGCGAAAGGGCAGATCTAGGAGCAAATCAAAGAGATTGAGGATCCCCTGCTTTTGCAGAGCCCCAGCATAGGTTTTACCTACCCCTTTTAAAGAGGTGACGGCACTTTGAGTGTAGTACTCGTCGATCTGCTCCATGACATTCCTTTATCAGAGTAAGTGTCTGATGATCACTGACGCCCTTAATAGCTTAACCTTAGATAGGATCTTTTGTACTTCCTCAGGATAATCCTCAATGCTATCTAATTGCGCGACATCGGTTATCTTTCTAGTATGTTTCAAAAGATAAAGTTGCTCGTGCATGAATTTTTCCTGTAAAAGATGGGCTGGATCTGAGATAACCAAGCCATTTTCAAGATCAAGTCCCCAGGCACGTGGATTTAAGTTATTACCAGTCATCAAGGCATAGTTTTGATCAACATACATGCCCTTCACATGGAAGGTATTATCACCATTTTTCCACAGCATGATCTCAAGCTGACCAGATTTAAGCTTATCAGCATGCTTTTGCATAAAGGCACGCAGATTCTGCTCATAGATATAAGGCACTATACCAACAGTTGAGAACTTCTCCTCAGGCTTTATATAAAAGTCGTTGGCAGTTTTATCTCCCACAAGCAGAGTTATCTTGACGCCACTATCCATGGCAGCCTCAAGTTGCTGCTGCACGGGCTTTGGTGGATTAAAGTAAGGAGTGCAGATAAATAGATGAGTTTTAGCTGCTCCAATTAACCACAGCACGGCACGATTTAGCGCATTACGACGCTTGCCAAGACCTGCTAGTGGGCAAATGCCGACATTCTTACCTGCAATGTGCTCACCGTTTACCTTATATTGCACGGTAGTTAGATGGCGGGTGAGTGCACGGATGTCATCACGGCACTGCTTGGCGTTCTTCACCATGCCTTGCGAGAAATCCTGTACCGCATAATTCATGTGGAAGGCCTCATTTACATAGGCACACATGGAATCAGCAAGCTCAGGGCAAACAATCTCATGATATCTATCCAAGCGATAGCGCTCATGGAAGTTTAGATAGACATCGTTTACTGAAGCGCCTGAATAAAGCACGGTATCATCAAAGACACAGCCTTTTAAATGCATCACGCCAAAGAGCTCGCGACGCTTTACCGGAACTCCATAGATAGAGGGCGGATTGTCACAATCCTTAGCTTTTTTATAATAGAGCTCACTATTTCCAAGAGAAGGCTCCTTACCGATGAGACCACGCTGGGCACGATGAAAATCCACATAGATCTTTACATAAAGATGAGGATTTTTGCTCTTAGCCTCATAGATGGCATCTAGGATCTCACGTCCGCAATCATCATCTTGCAGATAGAGCACGGTCATCATAATGCGATGCTTGGCAGTTTTGATAAGCTCGAGCATACGCTTATGAAAGAGTGATGGGTTTTCAAGCACGGCATAATTGTCGGCTTTGACGGCAATATAGGACAGCTGCTGTAGTCTTGTAATACAGTACAGCTGATTGGCGATGTTTCGGCGAAACAGCATATTAAAACTCCTATATAGCAGAGGTTGCTTGGTTTAACCAAGAAATCTCGGTATCAGATAAGGTAGTAGCGGCATTGGTAATTACGCTACGTACGTTCTGATGGTAATTGTTAAGCCACTCCTTCTCCTCGCTAGTTAAAAGCGATAGATCAAGACAGCGGGTATCAATAGGTACTAGGGTTAATGGGCTAAAGCAGAGCATGTGAGTAAGCCCTGAGCGTTGGCATTTTTGTACTACGAGCATATTCTCAATACGTATGCCAAAGGCTCCCTCTTTATAAAAACCAGGCTCATCTGAGACTATCATGCCTGGCTCAAGCGCTATGGTGCTACCGCGAGATGAGATCTGCTGAGGGCCCTCATGCACGGATAAAACATGTCCTACACCATGACCAGTACCATGAGCAAAGTCACAACCAACATCCCACAGCGGACGTCTGGCAATAGCATCAATCTGCATACCACAGGTACCTTGAGGGAAAACTAAGGAGGCTAAGGCAATATGCGCCTTTAGCACCAAGGTATACATGCGACGCATCTCAGAGGTAAGCCCAGGCCCTACTAGCCAGGTTCTGGTGATATCAGTGCTGCCATCAAGATAATGGGCACCAGAATCTATCATATAAAAGGGGCCATCTCCCAAGGCCTTAATGCAACCTGCTTCCTTATGGTTATAGTGCACTATGGCGCTGTTAGTGCCAATTGCAGAGATGGTATCAAAGGATGGCTCGAGATAATCAGCCTCAACCTTACGGAAGGATTCAGCTCTATCAGCTAAAACAGCTTCGTCAGTGTCCTTAGTATTGCGGCGGAAGGCTTCCTCATCAAGATCGTTTTCATAAAGACCGGTTAGCTCATCAAGCCAGGCAAAGAAGCGACACATGGCAATGCCATCTTTTATATGAGCCTTGTACTCACCGGCGATCTCCACATGATTCTTAATGGCCTTTGGAAGCTGACATAAGCCTAAGCCCATAGAAAGCTTAGCACCACCGTTTTCTAATACATTAATCACATGGGCATTGACGCTTGCAGGATCAACAAATACAGTAGCTGATGAATTGCCAAGACGCTCAAGCACCTCGTTAAAGCGATTTTCGGGGAAGATATCAATATGGCCGATATGAGCCTCAAGCTGCTTGAAGGTATCAGGATCAAGGTGATCATCGGAGATATACCACTCAAGGGCGCCATTAGAATAGGCCACCATACGGCAATTTACTACCGGCAGGCAATGACGATCGCGACCACGAATATTTAAAAGCCAGCATATGCTTTCAGGATCGCAGATAACAGTGGCATCAAGATCGCGCTCACGAAGCTGTAGCGCAAGATTATGGCGCTTTTGGGGACTTGGGCAGCCGTTATACTCGTCTGGGAAGATCTCTACCTTGGTATTTTGCGGCGCCGGACGATCATTCCAGATCTCATCTACCAAATTGCGTCCGGTGTCGATAATAGCAATATCACTGCGGGAGAGCTTTTCTTTAATCCTTTGATATTCTTTGTAGCTTAGGCATGAGAGATCGATTGCAACCTTAGAGCCACGCTCAAGCATGGCTGCTAGATAATCCTCAGGTAGGATGTCATGGGTACAAAAGTTATCGTAGATCTCATTATCAATTTGTTTTTTTACTAAAACCGTATAGCGACCGTCTACAAACATGGCGGCGTTATGCTTGATGGTAAGCTCTTTACCATTTTTGGTGGTAACAGTAAGTCCATCCTTTAAAGATTGCTTATCAAAGTTTTTTACGATGACGCAAAAGCCATAACTGCCGGTAAAGCCTGTAAGAAATTTTATGCGTTGGCAGTTATCAGATAATTCCTCTGATAAATACTCATCATTGTGAGCAACGAGCACGGCATCAGCACGCTCCTTATCAAGTAGCGTGAGCAAGGAGTTGTAACGTATTCTGAATTGATTTGTAAGATCTGCCATAACCTTAATTTAGATCTGCAATCACAGATCCCTTCCTTATATGCACAATTTTTGATTGTAAGATTGTACCACAGCCCACAAATGTCAAAAAAAAGGCTAAACTATGGTGAGATAAATAATTGAAAAATATGTGAGAACGTGATCACTATGGATAATTCTATTCAGGACAATCCCCTCTTAAAATCATCTGGATTACCTCTTTTTTCGGCGATTAAGCCTGAGCATCTGTTGCCGGCAGTTAGAGCTTCTATTGAAAAATGTCGCAGTGTGATCGAGCGCGTATGCAAGGAGCATAAGGACGATGCCACTTGGGATAATGCTATTGCCCCTATTGAGGAGGCTGATGATGCTTTCTCTAAGGTTTGGGGAGTAGCCTCGCATTTAAATGGTGTACAGAACACTCCTGAGTATCGCAAGGCCTATGATGCATGCTTGCCTGAGGTATCTGAGTACTCATCCTGGGCAGGTCAGTACAAGCCCTTGTATGATCTGATGAAATCCATCAAAAACTCTGATGCCTTCTCCCTATTAACCAAGGCTCAGCAAAAGTCCATCAAGAATACCATTCGTGATTTCGTGTTAAGCGGTGTAGATTTACCCGCAGACAAGCAACAGCGCTATGCCGAGATCTGCACTGAGTTATCCCAGCTTGAGACCTCCTATGCCAATAACGTTTTGGATGCTACCCACAATTACGTTTTGCATATAACTAATGAAGAGGATCTTAAGGGACTGCCTGCAGGTGTTAGAAGTCTTGCTAAATCCGAGGCCCAAAGACGTGAGCTTGAGGGCTGGGCCTTTACCTTAGATTTTCCTTCTTATCGTCCCTTCATTACTTATTCAGAGAAGCGTGAGCTTCGTGAAAAGATTTATAAGGCTTATCAGACTCGTGCCTCAGAGTATGGTGAGAATAAGGAGAAGTGGGATAACGCTCCTTTGATGGAGCAGATTTTAAAGCTACGTCATGAGCTGGCGCAGCTTTTAGGTTATCGCTCCTATGCCGATTACTCCTTGGTAACTAAAATGGCGCAAAGTCCAGAGCAGGTTTTAGACTTCCTCTATGATTTGGCCGATAAATCCTTGGCGCAAGGCAAAAAGGAAATGGCGGATCTGCGTGAGTTTGCCAAATCTTTAGGCCAAGATGAGCTTGAGCCTTGGGATGTGAGTTTCTATTCAGAAAAGCTACGTCAGGCCAAGTATGCCTATGATACAGAGGCTACCCGTCGTTATTTCCCTGTTAGCAAGGTGATTGCAGGATTATTTGAGTGCACTACTCGTCTTTATAAGGTAACCTTCAGACCTCATCTTGGAGTTGATGTGTGGAATGAGGCGGTACGCTTTTATGATGTCTATGATGAGTTTGGCTCCTGTATTGGCTCCTTCTTTATGGATCTCTATGCTCGTCAAGGTAAGAGAGGTGGTGCGTGGATGGATGAGTGCTTAACTCGTCGTTTCCGTGCTGATGGTCTCTTGCAGCTACCGGTTGCCTATGTGGAGTGTAACTTTACTCCCCCAGTGAATGGTCGTGAATCTCAGCTTACTCACGATGAGGTGGTAACGGTATTCCATGAGTTTGGTCATGCCTTAAATCAGCTCTTAACTCGCATCGATGTACCTGATGTTTCTGGTATTAATGGTGTGCCTTGGGATGCAGTGGAGCTTCCTTCTCAATTTAATGAGAACTTTGCCTGGCAGGAGGAGGTTTTAAACTTCCTCTCATCTGATGTAAGCTCAGGCGATCCCATGCCTAAGAATATGCTAGATGCGCTCATCAATGCTAAGAACTTTGAGTCGGCGATGGCTATGCTACGTCAGCTTGAGTTTGCTATTTTTGATATGCGCATCCATCTTGAGTATGACGAGAGCAAGGGCGGGCGTATTCAAGAGATACTCCATGAGGTCAAGGATCGCGTGGCAGTGGTGCCGCAATATGATCATGAGCGCTTTGCTAACGGCTTTACCCATATCTTTGCAGGTGGCTATGCTGCAGGCTACTACTCTTATAAATGGGCTGAGGTGCTAGCTGCCGATGCCTTCAAGCGCTTTGAGGATGAGGGGTTGTTTACCTCAACTGCGGGCCATGATTTTAAGAATTGTGTGTTAGCAATTGGTGGTAGTGAGGATGCTATGGAGTCCTATATTGCCTTCCGCGGACGTAAACCTAGTGTTGATGCTTTGCTTGAGCTAAGTGGTATTGATGCTGTGGCTAAATAGGTAATTGTAAGCGTTCGGATCCTAGTTGCGAGCTTGGTTGATAAGACCTGACTGGGGTATCTTCGGCCAAGCGTTCAATGATGCATGTTGATGTTGAAAGTTTCGACGTAGCTAGGATTGAGGGCTTACGTTTTATTGATGGTGGGCCTGTTGGAATTTATTGCCGAGGTCCATTTATAAAGCAGGCTCCCATAAAAGGAGCCTTGAAGGGTTGATCCTAACCCCAATGCAGGAGAGGAGGAGTTAGGATCGAAATCTTAGCTACTAGCCAAGCAAGGACAATGCTAACTGAGGAATAGAGTTTGCCTGAGTGAGCATGG
>CAVHVI010000035.1:0-14343 GCA_963639245.1 Bacteroidaceae bacterium | reverse complement strand
CTTTTTACCCGTCTTTAGTACCCATATGTAGCGAAAACAGCTTATCCAAGCGGATAACTTAGGCAGCAACCGCAAGCTTATTGCTATGATCGATAACGTCATAATGACGAAATTCAGGGACAGTTGGAACTCTTTAAGCTCATGGAAGTACCAGTGCCAACTACTGCGCAAGAGGAGGAGTTAGATGATATTTGGTTCGATTAAGAAACAAGTCTTCTCGTGTACAATCTGCATTGATCTTAAGAAGGAGATCACGGTGCTATGGCATCAATTTTTGCACCGTTTTATGAAAAATTCACGTTAAAGATAATCCTCAGTCTCTTCGGTCAAGGAATAGAGATCACAATAACGCGGACCATGATGAGCATATGCGCCCGCCTCTGGCACAAAAGGACGGAATTCATGGGAAATCATGAGTCCAAAATTTCTACAGGCCTTCTCTATAGCCTTGTCAGGCAGAAAGCAAAAGCTCATGGGTAGGATTTGAATGGGAATGCTACGTGAGCCAAAGTAATAGCATATCTTTGAAAAAATTACCCTATCGGATAATCTTACACAGACCACCTCTTCAGCCTCTGGCACCACCTGCGCATCAAAGCCATCTTCTGAGTGTAAAACATCATAGGGCTTCATAGGCTCAGACAACTCGATCTCAACCTCACGACCATCAGCAAGCTCAGATTTCTGTACTACCTGTGCTCTTTTCTGTGAGTTCATGACAAGTTTAGGAAGCGAGTGATCTCTAACTCCGGCGCATCCTAAATTTTTGGTTAATTTGATCATAGTTCATAGCCTGTGTCTTGTGTTCAGGCTATAACTTAACCTACAAAAAATGTTTTTTTTCTCTTGCCCCGATTTTGCACTTAAATGTTGAAATATAGTGCATTTTTGCTCATTATCAGGATATTTTTAGCAAGACATACATGCAGAAATTTTGATCGAACACGTAAAATTAAAGGTAAATGCCGCTCTTAAAGCAAACTATGGAGATTCTGTGCCATATCCAACAAGCTATCAAAGCATATAGCCTGAGGTGCCAGCATTTGCTCCTCGCTGTTACTGCCAATTAAGCACAGCCCCTTTACCCCTATACTTTGCGGCCCTTCTAAATCACGCGCGCGATCACCTGCGGCTAAGGAATGAGCAAGATCGATATCAAAATCAAAGCAGGCCTGTTTAAACATCCCTGCTTTAGGCTTTCTGCATTCACAATCAAGCTTATATTTTTCTACTTGAGCTTGAGGATGATGAGGACAACAGTAAATACCATCAAAGCGCGCCTCATGTAGTTGTAGACACTGCTGCATATAGGATGAGGTTCTAAGAAAATCATCCATGCCATAGCGTCCACGGGCAATGCCTGATTGGTTTGTACACAAGATAGTAAGCAAGCCTTGGCGCTTAAATATGCGCAGAGCTTCCTTAACACCATCTAAAAAGAAGAACTGATCGATAGAACCTACATAGCCGGTGTCACGATTAATGACACCGTCTCTATCTAAAAAAATGGCTGGAGTAGACAATTAGCTAAGATCCTTAAGCTTAGCTTCATCTAAAGTAATATCGGCACTATCAGTGATGACCACACCTTGATCAACTACTGACTTGGCAATGGCTTTAGCCTCTGCAAGAGAGTGCAAAGTATAAGAGCCACACTGGTAAGGATTTGATGCAGGGATCTTAAAATCATCAGGCAGAGCCAAAATATCTGCCATGGATTGCAATAAGCCCTCGCGCACCAATTTTGGATCGGGAGTGCCAATAAGACTCATATAAAAGCCGGTCTTACAACCCATAGGAGAGATATCAATTACCTCTACAACTCCCTTATTATTTATATGATCACGCATAAAGCCTGCAAATAAATGCTCAAAGGTATGTAATCCCTTCTCAGGCATCATTCCGGTATTAGGCTTAATAAAACGCAGATCCCAAATCTCAATATCATCTCCCTTAGGAGTTTTCATAATCTTTGCAAGACGCACCGCAGGAGCTGGCATGATGGTGTGATCAACAACAAAGGAGTCAATTAAGGGCATGACTATCCCTCCTTAATATAGATTGCAATGCAAAAGTTGACGACGATAGCTTTGGGCTATTTTTTCTGCGTTTTTGGCCTCGTCTATGAGCCAAGACTTCACGGAATAAGAGCCACTCATATATCCATCAAAGCCCTCACGGTAGCATAAATACTGGTTATAGGTATCAGTAAGCGCAATTCCGCAGATCTCATGGGCCTTATTCATATACCAACCAATGAAATCTAACGCATCGCCAAAGTTGGATCTATCTGAGATGAAAGAGCCCTCTTCATCAACATAGCGCTTCCAAATATCATCGGCAACACTCAAGTAGCCTTCCTCTGTAGATCCAAAGGTAAAGAGGGAATCAATGGCATCACTTTCCTTAACCTTTAGGCCCTGACTTTGTAGAATAATAGCCGTTGCTACATCGATAGGAACCCCGTATTTGCTATGCACACGATGAGCTGCTGCATACCAACTATCTTTTTCCTGAAATACCGCACATAGATCATGTGGATTTGACGGAGGATTAGTAGAGCATCCGCCTATAAGTGCTGATACCACAGCAATTACATAAACAAAATTACGGGATAACCTCATTAAATTGCGTCCTCGCCCTCTTCGCTAGTGCGAATACGGATCACTCGCTCAACATTAGACACGAAGATCTTGCCATCACCGATCTTGCCAGTATGAGCCCCCTTGATAATGGCCTCGATGCAAACATCCTCGTCTTCATCCTTAACGACCAATTCAATCTTAGCCTTAGGCAAGAAATCAACAACATACTCAGCACCACGGTAGAGTTCGGTATGTCCCTTCTGACGACCAAAGCCCTTAACCTCAGACACAGTCATACCAGAGATGCCCTGTGCGCTTAAGGCCTCACGTACATCATCAAGCTTAAAAGGTTTAATAATAGCTACGATCTTTTTCATAATTCAACGCTTTCCTGTCGATAGTTTTCGTAATCATCAATACGAGTATGGGCTATAGCCCTTATAAAGTTGTGGATGTATTTTAGCAAATTTCCCACATAGCAATGAGAGCTATTAAACATTGTGAAAATACAAGCCTATACAGAACCTACTACAGCAATGTCAAAGGAATGACAGTTGGTAGCTAGTCCCAAGACTCTTAAGCGACATTTTTTGACAAGCTCATTTATTTTAAAGATTTTTGTTTGATTTATAAGGACTTTTTAAACATGGCATATCCTTTGCTATTTTCACTGCACAAAGAAATAAAAAGCTTTGTTGGAGGATTTGGACATGGATAATATGAAAAATAATCGAGGTTCATACTTTTTAAACATCATGATGATCTGGTTGACCTGCGCAACCATTGCCATGATCACCATTCCTTGGGAAGCCTTTTCTCAGGAAATAGCCATGCGTGTGAACAGCTACCGCGATTATCTCTATCTTGCACTGATCTTCGAGCTTTCAAATTTCGTTGCTCAATTTGTTTTAAAAATTTGGCTCTCTATTAGAAAAAAGAGTATGCAAAAAAGAACTGAGCAGGAAATCAGCACCGCCGTTAACGGCATGGATTTTTCTGAGCGTGCACTAGTACGAGAATTTGTGTTGCAACGTAAATCAGAGTTGCGTTTACCGGCAACCGAAACTACCGTACAAAGCCTAAGAGAGACTGGCATATTACGTCAGATCTCCATAGTTGATGATAACAGCACCGCTCTATACACTATTTCGCGTCAGGCTAGACCCTATATTACCTACCGTGTACTAGGAATTAGTGCCGCCGGTATGTCAAAGGAGCAGATCGATCAGATCATGAGTGAGCGTCCGGCCTACGCTAAACCGGAAATAAAGATGCGTCGCGTATATCGCAGTGGCGACTACAAAGCCGCGTAAAACGTTACAATTCTTTTTAGCCCTGCTTGGCAGGGCGTTTTTGTTTTTGGAGCTGGCGTTTATATTTGTCTTTCCCATGTTTTACTCTCGCTACCTCCCCTGATTTTTACACCATTTATCCAAGTTACAGCGAGGATACATCTCTTTTTCTAATCAGTGTTTTCCTTGCCAATTGCATCTTTACTACAAAAAAATCCCGAGAAGTTTTACCTACTCGGGACTAACTGCTTTCTGAAACTAGTAACGAATGGAACTCATCTTAGAGAGCTTTTCGCGATCATGGAAGGCCTGAATATAACGACGAGTGCCAGTACGACCACGAGTTGAAAGTGAATGAGTAATGGCATAGCCACGACGATACTGCACGCCCTTTACCAATTCACCACCAGTAACACCGGTGCAGGCAAAGTAGCAGGTATCAGTCTTGATAAGATCATCTAAGGTATAAATAGTCTTGAGGCTACGTCCATCCTCACCTTCAATTAAGGCACGCTCCTCTTGGGTCTTAGGCACCATGCGCATTAGCATCTGACCACCAGATCCCTTGATACCACAGGCAGCAACCACAGCCTCAGGAGTACCACCAATGCCCCAGACCATATCAATTTCAGAGAAAGGATCGGTTGCCATAAGTGCACCTGCAATATCCCCCTCAGGCTGCAAAAGCACGCGCGCACCTGCAGAGCGGATATCGGCAGCTAGCTGCTCATGACGAGGCTTATCTAATACAAAGACATTCAAGGCAGTGACGGGTTTGCCCAAGGCACGAGCTACATTTACGAGGTTGTCCTTAACCGGTGCATCAAGATCGATAACCTTGGCAGCCTCGGCGCCAACCACCATCTTCATTGCATAGAAGCTATGACCTATATCAAACATGGTGCCCTTAGGTGCAAGGCCTGCAGAGGTCATACCATTAAAACGACCATAGGCTACGCAGGAGGTACCATCCACAGGATCAACTGCGACATCCATCTCAGGACCATCACCAAAACCAACATTCTCGCCGGTAAATAGCATGGGGGCTCTATCCTTTTCCCCCTCACCGACGATAACCTTACCATTGATATGTAGGGACTGGAACGCAATACGCATGGCATTAACTGCGTCCTGATCTACGGCCTCTTTATCACCACGACCTATGTGAACTGCAGTTGCTAATGCGGCCGCCTCGGTAACGCGTACGAGATCCAAAGCAATGTTCTTGTCCGCTAAGTGCTGAAGCATATAATCCTCTTTATATATTCATCTGATCATTCTTAAGCTGTGTTCTGTCAGCCTTTCACTTTGAATAATAAAGGAATTACATGCAACTTGTTAGCATAGACCTTTTATTTTGAACGCGGGATCACGACTTTAAAGCTTGAACCTTGCCCCACTGCACTAACAACGCTCACCTTGCCACCAAAAAACTTGGCTGCCCGCTTTACAATCGAAAGTCCAAGCCCCGTGCCCTCAGAGCGTCGTGAATGACTCTTATCTACGCGATAAAAACGCTCAAAGATCCTATTTTGATCCTCAATTGGAATACCTGGACCATTATCCTCAACTACAATTTGACGAAAGGAGGGAGTTTCAGAAAGCTTAATTTTGACGAAGCCGCCTTCATTACCGTATTTAACTGCATTATCTGCAAGGTTAAAAATCATCTCGTAAAAATAACGATAGATGCCATTAAAGGCACTCATCTCACCCTCGGAGCTCACACTAATATTCTTAGCGCTAGCTTTATCCTGCAAGGTCTTAGCAATATCGGCGCAGATCTTGGTAGGCTCTAAATTTTCGGCAGCATCCTTGGCTGTGCCCTCATCTAAGCGAGATAAGAGAATGATGTCATTTATCATGCGCAATAGCGCCGCACCTTCACGGGAGATCTTTTTATAAAAGGTCCCCTCATCTCCAGGTCTGACTAAGCCTGACTCTAAGAGCTCAGCAGAACCAATTATCGACTGCAAGGGAGTTTTGAGCTCATGGGAGACATTGGCAGTAAATTCACGACGTTGCATTTCAGCCTGTCTTGCTGCCGTTACATTTACGAAAATCAAGGCATAGCCTAATAAATCCTCATTACCAACACGGGAAATGAAAACATCATAAATGCGACCATCGCGCTCAATTGAAGTACGCGTAGTCTCCATATCATGAGGATCCCCCTCAAAGAGCTCGCGCACATAATCTGAATGATCAACTGCCAAAAATGAATGCCCCACGGCATTCTCATTGCAGTGCAAAATCTTTCTGGCACTTTTATTTAATGAAATGACCTCGCCCTTGGCATTTAGGATCACCAAGCCTTCAGTCATGCTGGCAGTAATTGCAGAGAGCTCTTGATTCTGACGCTTGATATGCTCAATCTGACTTGCAATATGCTTTTGCTGAGAATCAAGTCTTCTAATAAGGGGCGACAATTCCTCGTAGATCTCTGAATCTATAGGATTGTCTAAATTGATATCATTAATAGGCTTTACTATTTTCTTGGCAATACGTCCTGCGTATAAGGCTGATACTGCGGCAGCAATAATTAAAATCAGCAAGGCCTCAAGAAAAAGCCCACCAATTCCACGAAATACGGTAGATTCAGTGACCGAGCAACGCAGTACATCGCCATTTATAAGTCTTACTGCATAGTAATCGGTACGCTCAGAGAGGGTATCTGACAGTCGCTCATCAGTTCCCACCCCAAACTTTTTGGCCTCTACAAATTCCTGACGTTGAGCATGATTGGCCATTTGTGAGGCAGAGGACTCGCTATCAAATATCACCGAGCCATCGGCCCTAATTAAGGTTACACGGCAAGGAAAGATCATGCCATCAGAAATAGTATCTATACCCTGATGGTTGATAGAGGATGCAAGAGAGCGGGTAAAGGAGGCTAAGGATTGCAGGGAATTATCGCGGGCGACATTCTGAGCTAAAAACATCATGCCAGATAGTGTCAGCAACATAGCCGCCACACTGACACAAAAAATTCCCCAAAATATTCTAAGCTTCACCGTCGACCTCAGCCTTATAGCCTAGGCCACGCACGGTGCGGATAATGGAGCCAGCATCTCCTAATTTTTGACGCAAGGTACGCACATGCACATCAACCGTACGATTCTCACCGTCATATTCAAGATTCCAGATCTTAGCTAGTAGCATCTCGCGCGAATACACCCTTCCAGGATGCTTCATCAAAAGTGCCAAGAGCTCAAATTCCTTGAAGGTTAACTCTACCGCTACCCCATCTACCTTGATCTCATGACGATCCTCAGAAAGCTTGATATTTCCCATAGCCACTACCGTTTCACGATTTCCGGCAGTGCGTCTCAATACTGCCTTAACACGTGCGGCCATCTCCATCATGGAAAAGGGCTTAGTTAAATAATCATCAGCACCAAGATCTAAGGCACCAATACGCTCATACTCAGCCCCGCGGGCAGTGGCCATGATCACAGGGATCTGCTTAAATCTAGGATCTAGGCGCAAGCGCTTTAAGATTTCTACCCCATCGGTATCGGGCAACATCACATCAAGTAACACCAAATCCGGCATATTCTGCTTTAACGCATCCATAAAGCTATGGCCGTCGGCATAGCCTTCGGCCTCTAAACCTAAGGAGCGTAAAGTATAGATTTCGATCTCGCGGATGTCGGTATCGTCCTCTACGCAGTAGATCATCTTTTATCCTCTATTATTCGATCACACCAGGCTGTTTGCCAGTAATAACGTACAGCACCCACTGAGCGATATTACAGCAATGATCGGCGCTACGTTCTAAATATTTTGCCATAAGCAAAACATCAAGGCTGACCTTATGCTCAGGGTTTTCGGTTAATTCCTCAGTAATGGCCTGCTTAATCATCTGGAAATACTTATCAATGCCATCATCAGCCTTGATAACATCCTCAGCTACACGCTGATCAAGACGCACAAAGGAATCAACGGCCTTGTGCAGGATCTGACGTACGGCCTCAGCCATCTTTAATAAAAGCTCAAAGGAAGGACCTGATAGCGTGTAATCGTAGGTCATGACGATCTCGGCAATATCCACACTCTGAGCACCGATGCGATCAAGATCGGTTACCATCTTCAAAAGAGCAGAAACCAAACGTAGATCGGTGGCAACTGGTTGCTGACGTAAAATCAAAGCAAGACATAGTCTTTCAATATCACGACCACGGTTTGCCAGATCATACTTTTGATTAAAGACCGATAACGCACGCTCTCTATCTTTGTTTTCAAGTGCGGAAAAGTCCTCAGCTAGATTCTTTTCACATAAAGAACCCAACAAAATAAACTGCTTATTGAGCTCGTCAAATTGCTCGTCTAATCTCTTACGCATATTCGGTGTCTCCTCTAGCCAAATCTGCCAGTAATGTAATCTTCAGTACGCTTGTCATCAGGCTTGGAGAAAATCTTATCGGTAGGTCCAAACTCAACCAAATCACCAAGCAGGAAGAATGCGGTGTAATCGGAAATACGCAAGGCCTGTTGCATATTGTGGGTTACGATCACGATGGAATATTTCTCCTTAAGCTCCAACGCAAGCTCTTCAATCTTGCCGGTGGAAATAGGATCAAGTGCTGAGGTAGGCTCGTCCATGAGCAAGACCTCAGGTTGTACTGCCAAGGCACGGGCAATGCACAGACGCTGTTGCTGACCACCTGATAGACCTAGGGCAGAGGTATGCAAACGATCCTTAACCTCATCAAAAATTGCGGCAGCCTTCAAGGAGTTTTCAACTAAGCTGTCGAGCTTGGCACGGTTTCTTACACCGTGGGTACGTGGACCATAGGCGATATTGTCATAGATGCTCATAGGGAAGGGATTAGGCTTTTGGAACACCATGCCAACTTCCTTTCTAAGCTTAGAAACATCGATAGCAGAATTTACCAATTCCTCATTGTGATAGACGATGGAGCCCTCAAATTTACAAACTGGGATGAGATCATTCATGCGATTTAAGTTACGCAGGAAGGTTGATTTACCACAGCCTGAAGGACCGATTAAGGCAGTAATTGAATGCTCCTTAATGTCCATATTGATGTTATGGAGGGCATGGTGATCACCGTACCACTGGTTAAACTTACGTACGGTAAAAATATTGTTCTGTTCTAATTTAGGATCTGACATTTAGGCACCTTTCTTATTTCTGATGCGACGAGCGAGCACGCTTGCAGTGATGTTGATTGCAAGGCTCATGAACATTAGGATTGCGGCAATAACGAAGGCAACTTCAAATTCACCCTGCTCTTTTGCATACACATAAAGAGCTACGGTCAAAGTTGCGCCTGCTGAATGCATGGCATCGATAAAGCCATTTAGGTTGTGGGCAAAGCCTGCGGTAAAGAGTAGAGCTGCAGATTCACCCATCATACGGCCTACTGACAAAATACAGCCAGTAACAATACCGTCGATGCAGCAAGGGAGCACCACCGTACGAATTACACGCCATTTGGCAGCACCCAAGCCAAAGGCTCCTTCACGATAGCTTTGGGGAACAGTCTTTAAGCTCTCTTGGGTGGTACGAATGATGGTCGGAAGATTCATGATCATCAAGGTTAAGGCACCTGCAAGTAAGGAGGTCTGAAAACCTAGAAATTGGCAGAAGACCAACATGCCCACTAAGCCGTAGATGATTGAGGGAATACCTGCTAGGGTTTCAATGCAGTACTCAATTACCTTTTCAACCTTAGGACGATTGGAGTACTCGTTAAGATAAACTGCAGTACCAACACCCATCGGCAACACTAAGCACAAGGCGGCAAAGATGATGTAGATGGTATTCATGATATCTGGGAGCACACCTATGGTTTCATCAAGGTAGCTTGGAGAGGTGCTTAACAGCTGCCAGGAGAAGTAAGGTACTGAGCTTACGAAAATATAGCCTATAAGGAAGAACACCAAGGCAATGGTGATCGCCATACACACATGTGACAGCGTCAGCATCACATCCTTATAGATCTTTCTTTTTACAGATGAGACTGACATTAGCGTTTAATTCCTTTCTTTAAGAACATGTTCAAGATCATGTTGATAACCATGATGAACACGAACAAGGTAAGAGCAATTGAGAACAAAGCCTCACGCTGAAGACCTGATGAATAGGACATCTCAGATGCCACGGCAGTGGTTAAGAAACGTACAGATTCAAAGATTGAATAAGGCATGTTAGAGGCGTTACCTGCAACCATCATTACCGCCATAGCCTCACCAATAGCACGGCCTACGCCTAAAACAACTGCAGCCGAGATACCAGATCTTGCAGCTGGGACTACCACCTTAAAGATGGTTTCAACGCGATTGGCACCTAAGGCCAAGGAGCCTAATTCATATTCCTCAGGAACAGCCTCAATAGCAGTGATGGAAACCTTAATAATGGATGGCAAAATCATGATTGCCAAAACGATAATGGCTGCGAATAAGCCTGAACCATCAGGAAGATTAAATAGAGATTGGATAGCAGGTACTAAGACCAACATACCAATAAAGCCGTAAACTACGGATGGAATACCAGCAAGCAAATCAACTACAGGTTCAACAACAGCTCTAACCTTCTTTGATGCCATCTTGGCAAGATATACTGCAGAGAAAAAGCCTAAAGGTAGACCAATTAAAATTGCACCAATGGTGCCGTAGACAGAGGTTAGGATAAAGGGCAGAATACCAAATTTAGGCTGAGAGGCTGTAGATGCCCATTCTGAGCCAAATAAGAAATCAATCGGCCCTATTTTTAAAATTGCCGGAAAGCCAGCAATGATCAAGTACACACAGATCATGAGCACGAAGCCCACATTCATTACGCCTAGGATTAAGAAGATCCAGTAGGCTAATTTCTCGGTATTGATCAGTTTTTTTTCTGCTTGGAACATATGCTTAGATCCAAATAAGGCAGGCCATAAGGACCTGCCATTTTGTTTATTAGATGATTACTTAGCGGAAACTACGCCAGCCTTATCAAACAAAGGCTTAGCCTCGTCTGAGAAGGTGTAATCAACAAATTTCTGAGCATCAGCAGAAAGAGCCTTACCCTTCTTGGTGACTAAGACGAAAGGACGCTGAAGCTTATAGGAGCCATCCTTAACGGTCTCTTCAGTTGCAGTTACGCCACCAACAGACAAGCCCTTAACCTTCTTAGAAACAGCAGAGAGGGATGCATAACCAATGGCATTGACGTTCTGAGCAACAGTAGTAATAACGTCACCAGTGGAGGTTAACTCCTGACGATATTTGCACTTTTCCTTGGTGTTGGTAACAGACTCAAAGCCGTCACGGGTACCAGAGCCAGCTTCACGACCGATAAGGACGATAGGAGCATCAGCACCACCGATTTCCTTCCAGTTCTGGATCTCACCAGTGTAGAGCTTGTTGATCTGCTCAACGGTTAAATCGGTAAGAGGGTTCTTAGGGTTAACAACCATCACGATACCGTCTAATGCTAAGGTAGTGCCATCTAAGGTCTGAGCTTCATCAGCCTTCAAGCCACGAGAAGACAAGCCGATATCGCAACGACCATCCTGAGCAGCCTGAATGCCTGAGCCTGAACCAGTAGGATTGTAGGTAACGGTAATATCAGGATTTGCCTTCATGAAAGACTCAGACATAACACCGATGAGCTTTTCCATAGAGGTTGAGCCGTCGGTTGAAACAGAGCCAGCATTAGCCTGAGCAGAGAGAGCAAGACCAGTTGATACTGCAAGAACAGTGAAAATCTTTGATAGTTTCATTTCAAACTCCAATATAAAAATCGTTTTTCTAACTGAGTACAGAATATTGGAGTGTTGTTAAGAGGCTTGTTAAGAATTGTTAAATGAATGTTAAGTGCTTAATATTGAGCGTCTAAAAATTTTTTATTATGCCTCTGCGTGCTCAAAGGCATTTTGCTAATCCGATGTAATCTCATGCTAAAAATCATTAGCAAACAAATAGTTATGCAAAATATTGACTCTGCAAAGGGAGTGGTGCTTGTAGATCACAAATGGCCCTTTTGCCAATTAAGAGCGGTAGCTCATAAGGAGATAGACCTAAGCCTGGACGTACTATTTTTACATCAGAGTGTTGCAATACCTCTCCTTTTTTAAGGCTTCTTACTAAATATACACTACGACGGCCTTCTCTTAAGGCAATCTCATCCTCATGTAAAATTTGATCCTGAACTCCTAAGGCACAGGCGGTGATCTCGGTATCTGCTCTTAGCTTTTTAAGATCGCAAGGCTCCATGGAAAAAGCACTATCTACTCCACCCTTTTGACGATCATCGGTAAAATGCTTTTCAATCATGTCTGCCCCAAGCGCAGTAGCTGCAATATCAGCAATATCAGTTAAGGCATGATCAGAAAGACCTGCATAGCAGCCATAGCGTTTTTTATAAAAAGGGATAGTTTGCAGGTTAAAGGATTTGAGATCGGCTGGGTAACGACTTTCACAATGTAAAAGGGTAAGCTCACTACAGCCTGCGCGGGTAGCTATTTCAACAGCTTTATCCACCTCCTTTAAATTTCCAAGGCCAGTTGAAATAACCATGGGCTTATGGGTACTTGCACAAAGCTCAATAAGCTCTGGATAATTTAATTCATACGAGGCTATCTTATAAGCACCACAGCCAGCATCCTCTAAAGCATCTACATCTTCTTTAGCAAAGGGACTTGAAAATAGCAAAATGCCATGCTCTTTAGCGTGCTTAAAAAGAGGCTTCATCCACTCCCGCGGAGTCTTAGCCTTTTTATAAAGCTCATATAAAGTCTGCCCCGCCCACAACCCATTTTTAATTTTAAATTCGTCGCGGTCACAATCTAGGGTTAGCGAATCCTCAGTATAGGTTTGAATTTTTACCGCATCCGCGCCATTGGCTATTGCCAGATCCATAAGCTCAATGGCACGCTCTAGAGAACCATCATGGTTTCCAGACAACTCGGCCACAATCAACGGCCCACGATGCTTTTTAAACTCATACATCGATTTCATATTTTGCCCTAGCTCTTTTCTCTTAAGAATTATCGATCGTTATCTGAAAACGACACCGAGCTCATATCAATACCGTTCATTAAGAATTTATCACCATCAAATGAGATCTCGGTTTGATATTCACTATTGCTTAAATTTACTGCGCCTCTTTGTACTAAATTACGCAATGCCCCACTGTAGCCATTTTCGCAAAAGCTATCGACCATCTTTTGTCCAGCTCTAGTGCTAAAGTGAACGTTAGGATTTGAAAATACTCCACTCTTGGCATTGATCGAGGCTTCGCCTTTTAAATCAAATTCGCCACCATCCTTATTAAAGGAGGCCTGCATTATCTTAAGTTTCACTAAAGATGATAAGGCAGAACTTAGCTCTTTTGCATCCGGCATTTCGCCTTTTGAGAACAAAGATATGAATTTCTTTAAAGAGATTGCCGAAAGTGAGCTTTGAAGCTTGACCTTATCAAAGCTTTGCATGGGGATTAATGTTCCCTCACGAATAAAGGGCATACCGATGGCATAATTTCCACTTACCCCCAGATCGATATCATTTAAGCCACCTTTTGCCGAGGATATATTTAAGCTAACCTTAGGCTCCTTTAATAGCAAGCCCTCACGTAGCGTAGGATCCTTAACCTCATCATTAGGACCAAAGCCAATTAAATACAAGGTTGAGGCCTCGAGGGCAAATTTCTTAGCTCCAACATCTAGGGCAAAAGCTTGGACACTAGTACCATCAAGCTTAGGCTCAACATTTACTGCAAAATCATCGATATCAACTACATAGGCATTACGTCTTGCAAATAACACATCGCCTACGCAATCTACATTAGGAAGCCTTAAGCTTGCCTTTGGTGACATCGAGGCATCAACGTTAAAATCCATGGTGATGGGCTTGAAGGTACATCTACCATCAATAAGTGGCATGGTAAATTCACTAGTTGCCGCCTCTGCAGATGCGCCCATTTTAAATACCGAGGCGCTATAGCTTCCCTTAATCTCAGGTAAATGATTCATCAAGGGCTGAACTAAATCATCAAGATTACCAAAGCCACGTACTCTCTTAAAATCGCCTACTATGCTTAAAAAGCTAATGTGATTTGAATAATCTACGGCAAATAAAATTTTTTCATCAGGGGAGGAGTTTCTGCCATTTAATCCATAGCTTACATAAAGTCTGCCACTATTTGAGAATATACCAGTATCAAATGGCGCAACCTTAAGCTCAAGTCCAGGTATCTTAGCTTGAAGCTTTCGCAGGACCTCATCTGCCTTGCTATTGATAACATATCCTAAGCCTAAGGTTCCTACAGCAGAGAGGGAAGCCAGTACTACTGCACCTATGGTTAGATATTTAACTATTTTCATAACAACATCATCCTCAAAAAGTGACCCATCTAAGATACCAAAAAACGACAAAAGCTAAAAAGCTTATGGATGCAATAGACAAAAAAAATCCTGCCCTAAGGCAGGATTTTCTGAATTTTCCCTAAGGATTATTCA
>CAVHVI010000034.1:0-14531 GCA_963639245.1 Bacteroidaceae bacterium | reverse complement strand
GCTGTACCTCAGGCTTTGGGTTTAATTTAAATAAGGTGATTTCATCGAGGGGAGCTATCTCCCCTCTTTTTGAAACTGGAAGCTATTATGTTTATTAAAGACTTTCAAAAAATTGAAAAAACTGACTGTGGTTATCATGTCTTTGCTGACGGTGGTGAGGTTAAGCTTTGCTTCTTAACTGATGACATCATCCGCGTAAGAGCAAGCTTTGATGGCAAATTCAAGGAGCGCTCCTATGCCCTTGTAACCACTGCTTGGGATGATGAGTTAGATGCTCTCTTCCAAGATGAAAGACGTCGCATCAAGGCCTTAGATCTTCCCTATTGCGAAGATGAAAATTCAATTTCCTTTGAAACAGCAACCCTAAAGCTAGTTTTAAGAAAACACCCGCTTTCCTTTAAATTAATCGATAAGAAAGATGGCTCTATCCTCTATGAGGATTTAAAAGAGCGTGCCTTTGATAAGGATTTCCTAGGCCGCATCACCCATTACAGCAAAATAGATCTGCAGCACGATCACTTCTTTGGCTTTGGCGAGAAAACTGGTGCTCTTGACAAGCGCGGCCGCCATATGCGCATGAGTCCTAAGGATGCAATCGGTCATGATCCTCAATTTGGCGAGCCTCTATACAAGCATATTCCCTTCTACGTACGCGTTGATGACACCAAGCGTAAGTATTTAGGCCTCTTTTATAACAATAGCTATGACTGCGTGTTCGATATGGGCAATGAGCGTAGCGGCTATTGGGAGCCTTACTGCTTCTACCAAGCAGATGGTGGCGATCTTGATATCTTCCTCATAAACGGCCCTAAAATTAAGGATGTAGTCAGTGGCTATTGCTTCTTAACTGGTAATAGCGCCATGCCTACCTTCCAGGAAATGGGCTTTACCTCATCTACTATGTACTATGCCGAACTTGAGCAAAACTGTGATGAGGAAATCTATGCTGTAATACAGAAGCATTTAGATGAGGATCTCTATATAGATAACTTCTGGCTTGCCTCCGGTCACTCCTCAGGTGAGAAGGATAACCTGCGCTATACCTTCAACTGGAATCTAAAGCGCTTCCCTGATCCTGATAAGTTCATCAAGACCTTATCTGATAAGGGTATCAACGTTATTCCAAACTTAAAGCCCGGCGTCTTAATGCATCACCCCTTCCGTGATCACTATTTAAAAAATGATGCCTTTGTAAAAACCCCCGATGGCAAGGAAAACTATGTTGGCAGATGGTGGGGTGGCCCTGGCAACTTTGTAGACTTCACCTCCCCTAAAGGTCGTGCTGCTTGGACTGAGCTCCTCGAGCGTCAGATGCTCAAAAAAGGCGTGCTTACCGTATGGAATGATAACTGTGAGTACGACGGCGTTGAGGATAGAGAGGCGGTGGTAAGTGCTGAAGGTCAAGGCGGTACCATGGCTGAGTACAAGATCCTACAGTCCAACATGATGGCTTATACTGCAAAAAAGGCCATTGCTGAGGTATATCCAAATGAGCGTCCCTTCATTACCTCCCGTGCAGGCTATGCAGGTATCCAGCGCTATGCTCAGGTTTGGGATGGCGATAATCTCACCTCTTGGAATACTCTTAAATATAACGTGGCCACTATTTTAGGCATGGGTCTATCAGGTGTTGCTAATACTGGCTGTGACATCGGTGGCTTTGCAGGTCCTGCACCAGAGGCAGAATTGCTCCTACGCTGGATCCAAAACGGTATCTTCCAGCCCCGCTTTACTATAAATTCAGCTAACTCTGACAATACCGTAACCCAGCCTTGGATGTATCCTGAATACCTCCCTCAAATTAGAAAGGCTTGGGCTATTCGTTATCGCTTGCTTATCTACATCTACTCCTTGATGTATCAGGCTCATCAAAACGGTCTTCCGGTAATGCGCCCCTTGTTCATGGAATTCCCAGATGATCCTAAGGCCATCACCGATGACAATTTGACCTTCATGTTTGGTGAGTCCCTACTTATTGCCAATGTGCTTGAAAAGGGACAGACCGAGCGTCCTGTTTATCTACCAGCAGGCCATACCTGGTATGACATCCATGACAAGTTCAAGGCCTATGAAGGTGGACAGACTATATTGCTTAAGGTAGACGAGGACTCTATTCCTATGTTCTTGTGCGATAGAGCATTAGTAGTTATGTCTGATGACATCAAGCGCGCTGTCTTTGATAAGGTGACTACGCTCAAGCTACTCGTTGCTGGAGCCTCTGATATCAGCTTTGACTACTATGAAGACGATGGTCATACCAAGGACTTTGAAAATGGTGGTTATGCTCTAACTAAGATCTCCGTTACCAAGGGAGATCGCATGGAGATAAGCTTTGACAAATCAGGCAAGCTTAACCATAGCTATCAAAAGCTTGAGCTTGATGTGGTATCACCTGTCAAGGGTGCCCTATTTGTAAGCTGCGACGGCGTAGCACTTAAGCGCTACCTAGTTGCTGAGGACTATGAGGCCTCCAATAGTGGCTGGTACTACGATTGCTCCTCTCACTTAATTAAGGTCAAATGCGATAAGCCTAATAAGGACAGCTTCAAGGTGATCGTAAGCACGGAGAAGTTTGACCTCATCGGCATGGAAAATAACGGCTAAGGCTAATCCTTAACAATTTACGCATGTTTTTTGGCTGTGCTCCTAAAAAGACACAGCCTTTTTTATTAACTCTTATCAATATTCCAAAGCATTGTGGAAAATTAGCTTGCGTCCAATAAAAAACCGCCCCGCAGGACGGCTTTTAAAATTAAAAAGGCTTACTCTTTAATGCGGATCAGCATATTAGACAGGATAGCAACCACACCACCAGTGGTAATACCTGATGAGAATAAGGAGGATATTTGAGAGGGAAGCTGACTTAAAATCTCTGGCACCAATTCAACAGAAAGACCAAAGGAGAAGCTTAAGGCCATAACTAAAATAGCCTTACGGTTCATTCTTTGAGTTGAAATAATTCTAATACCAGCTGCAGCCACCGTACCAAACATCAATAAGGTTGCACCACCTAATACCGGATCTGGGATCAAGGCAAAAACCTTACCCACAGCCGGGAAAGCACCTAATACCACTAAGAATAAGGCAATGAAATAACCCACATAGCGTGAGGCCACACCGGTTAACTGGATCATGCCGTTATTTTGCGCAAAGATAGAATTAGGGAAGGAGTTTAAGCATCCTGCAAGTAAGGAGTTAAAGCCATCGGATAAAATTCCACCGGCAGCTCTTTTCTCAAAGGCTGGACCTGAAATTTCCTTACCGGAAATAAGAGAGTTGGCAGTAATGTCACCATAGGCCTCAATTGAGGTAATTAAGTAGACAATGCCTAAGCCGATAATAGCAGCTGGATCAAAGGCCAAGCCATACTTAAATGGATTAGGAATATTAAAGCCACCATAGCTTTGGATCTGGGAAAAATCCACACGACCTAGGAAATAAGCCACCGCAAAGCCTATTACAAGACCTATCACGATCGAGCTCATTCTAAGATAACGATTGGAGCTGCGGTTAAAGAATAGGATGCAGACTATAACCAAAGCAGCTAAGCCTAAATTCTCTAATGAGCCAAAGGTACCATCTCCCTTAGCACCAAAGCCACCGCCACAGGAGATAACACCTACCTTGATAAGACTTAAGCCAATTAGGGTTACCACGATACCGGAGACTAAAGGAGTAATAATTTGGCGGGTGAACTTTAAGATCCTACTTATAAACATCTCAACTACAGAGCCTGAGATCACGGCACCAAAAATAGCAGCCAAGCCACCATTTAAGCCTGCGCCAATGATAGGTGAGATGAAGGAGAAGGAGGTTCCCTGAATGCACAATAGTCCACAGCCGATAGGACCTAGCTTACGGCACTGGATAAAAGTTGAAACACCCGATGCCAAAAGTGACATTGAGATCAAATAACTAGTAGTCTCAAGATCAAGCTTTAAGGCACCGGCAATAATAAAGGGCGGAGTAATAATAGCCACAAAGATTGCCAACAGGTGTTGGAAAGCGGCAAATAAGGTCTCCTTTAAGGGAGGACGATCCTCTAGCTGATAGATAAGCTCAGACTTACGTAAAGCGATAGAATCCTCACTATCCAACTGAGCTTGAGTGTTGTTTGTTGCAGTTGATGCTGACATGAATTAGTTCTCGTTTCTAAAGGTAATCTTGCAATCATCTAAGCTATCGATAATAGCTAGGGACTCAACCTGATAGCCCTGCTCTCTTAAAAAGTCACCACCATGCTGGAAGGATTTTTCCACAATAAAGCCCATACCACTAAGCTCAGCTCCTGCGGATTTAACCAAATCGATAATGCCCTTAGCAGCATTGCCCTTAGCTAAGAAATCATCGATAAATAAAACCTTATCGTCCTTGCCTAAGAATTCCTTGGAGCAGCAAATGCTATAGGTCTGGTTCTTAGTAAAGGAAAAGACTTCAGTTACCCACATATCATTCATAGTGGAAGGTTTCTTCTTTTTAGCAAAGACTACGGGGATATTTAATAAAAAGCCCACCATAATGGCAGGCGCAATTCCGGAGGCCTCAATGGTTAGGATCTTATTGATCTCCTTGTTGGCAAAACGTCTTACAAACTCAATGGACATAGATTGCAATAAGGTAGGATCGATCTGGTGATTAATAAAGCTATCAACCTTCAAAATACCGCCTTCAAGGCACAGGCCGTCCTGCTTAATACGTTCAACCAGTGGAGCATAAGGCTTATAGTGCACGTCCATAAGTTTTCCTCTTTTATTGTTTGGATTATTTTTTGATCATGTCAAAGGAATAAAGGCTATTGAGTCAATGATGATAAGCAGACTCTGCCTTATAAAAAAATTTGCCTATTTTACCAAAAGCAAAAGTTGTCAACACAAAAAATCAAATTAAGTGCAAAAGCACCTAAACAAAAACGCCTAGAGAATTCATCATCCTCTAGGCGTTTTATTATCTAAACTAAAAGTTAGATAGTGTCGCTGGCGTCAACAGCCTCCAAGGCTGCACCCAACTGCTTCTGAAGCTCTTCAGCAGATATCTGCTGCTCTTCATGAGCGGTCTCGACACGCTCCAGCGCATCTCTGCGCTCCTTGTGATACTTAAAGCCAGTACCAGCAGGAATGAGACGGCCAACGATGACGTTTTCCTTCAAGCCGCGTAGATCGTCGATCTTACCTTCAACGGAAGCCTCGGTGAGAACACGAGTGGTTTCCTGGAAGGATGCTGCTGAAATGAAGGAGTCAGTGCTCAAGGAGGCCTTAGTCAGACCCATGAGAATGTGTCTGTAAGCAACAGGCTTCTTACCCTTGGCAATGAGCTTCTCATTAGCAGTGCGGACATGAGAGACCTCAGCAACTTCACCGGTGATGAACTCACGTGAATCGCCAGAATCTAAGATCTCGCACTTACGTAGCATCTGACGAACGATGGTCTCAATGTGCTTATCATTGATCTTAACGCCCTGTAGACGGTACACATCCTGAACTTCGTTAACGATGTAGTTAGCAACGGCATCAACACCACGCAATCTTAAGATGTCGTGAGGTGACTCAGGACCTTCAGCGATCATTTCGCCCTTCTGTACAGTTTCACCCTCGAATACGTTGAGGTTGCGTGACAGAGCGATCATTTCCTCGTGCTGAGGGATGAGGTTACCAAATTCATCAGTAGCCCCCTCTGCAGGAGTGATGATCAAGCGACGCTTAGACTTGGTCTCCTTACCGAAGGTAACAGTACCAGAGATCTCTGCCAAGATTGCAGGCTCCTTAGGAGAACGAGCCTCGAACAAGTCAGCAACACGAGGAAGACCACCGGTAATATCCTTGGTACCACCAGCTACCTGAGGAATACGTGCGATAACGTCACCTAAGGAAACCTCGGCGCCATCTTGCAACTGCACAATGGCTTTTGCCTGCAACATGTACTGAGCAGAAACATCAGTACCAGGGATCTTCACATCCTCGCCGTTAGCATCGATGATCTTAACGGAAGGACGTTTCTCCTTGCCATTAGCAGGACGAGCGGCTAACTCACGAACCTCAATTGAGGAAATACCGAGAGCCTCGTCTTCCTTCTTATCGACGGTAACACCTTCGATGATATCGATGTACTTAATGAAACCACGTACTTCAGATACGATTGGATGAGTATGAGGATCCCAACGAGCAACAGTCTGACCGACCTTAACCTCGTCGCCTTCCTTCACATCAAGCACAGCACCGTAAGGGATCTTGTGGGATTCCTTCACTGAGCCAAACTCGTCCATCACGAACAACTCTGACTGACGGGAAACTACTACATCCTTGCCATCAGTGTTGGTAACGGTCTTGGAGTTCTCGATCTTGATAGAACCGTTGTTACGTACGGTAGCACCGGATTCAGCAACTGCACGTGATGCAGCACCACCGATGTGGAAGGTACGCATGGTAAGCTGGGTACCAGGCTCACCGATTGACTGAGCGGCGATAACACCAACAGCCTCACCAGGGTTAACCTTCTTACCACGGGCCAAGTCACGACCATAGCACTGAGCGCAGATACCGAACTTGCACTTACAGGTAATAGGAGAACGAACCTTAACGCGATCGATCTTGTAGGACTCTAGGACATCGCAAAGCTTCTCATCAAGCAAGGTGCCAGCTGCGATCAAGACATCCTGTGAACCAGGCTTTAAGACATCAACTGCAACAGTTCTGCCTAAAACACGGTCACGTAGATTCTCGATAACATCACCGCCTGAAACGTGAGGAGTGATGACCAAGCCATCAGAGGTACCGCAATCGTCTTCAGTGATAACCAAATCCTGAGCAACGTCAACCAAACGACGGGTCAAGTAACCAGAGTTTGCGGTCTTCAATGCGGTATCAGCCAAGCCCTTACGAGCACCGTGGGTTGAAATGAAGTACTGCTGTACGTTCAAGCCTTCACGGAAGTTTGCAGTAATAGGAGTCTCGATGATGGAGCCGTCAGGCTTAGCCATCAAGCCACGCATACCAGCAAGCTGACGGATCTGAGCCGGTGAACCACGAGCGCCTGAGTCAGCCATCATAAAGATGGAGTTGAAGGAGGCTTCCTTCTCAGTTTCACCAAGGATATTGGTTGCTTCCTGAACTGAGAGGTTGCTCATCATGGCCTTAGCAACCTTATCGTTAGCAGTTGCCCAGACGTCGATGACCTTGTTGTATCTCTCACCTGCGGTGATCTGGCCGTTTTCATACTGAGACTGAACGCTCATCACTTCCTTTTGAGCCTGAGAAATGATGGCGTGCTTCTCATTAGGGATCAACATGTCGTCAACACATACTGATGAACCTGACAATGCTGCGTGAGCAAAGCCGGTGTACATGATGTGGTCGGCGAACATGCAGGTATCCTTAAGACCTAGCTGGTGATAGCAGGTATTCAATAAGGCACCGATCTTCTTCTTACCCAAAGGTTGGTTGGACACATGAGTGAACCAATCTTTGTGAGACATGATCTCAGGTAGAGTCTGCTCGTTAACGCCCTCTGCTGCAGGGTCGATCAAGTCGTATGACAAGCCCTTAGGCAGAATGAGTGACAACATAGCACGACCAATGGTGGTCAAGCGCAATTCGTTGTGCTCAGTGAACTCGCCAGTTTCCTGATCCTTAGTCCAGTAACGCACACGGCAGGCAATACGTGCTTGGAAGTCTGCTAAATCGGACTTATACAAGCGCTCGGCCTCTTCTGCTGAGGAAACGATCAAGCCCTCGCCCTTAGCACCAACTCTCATGCGGGTCTGATAGTACAAGCCCAAAACCACGTCCTGTGCAGGAACGATGATTGGATCACCTGATGCAGGTGAAAGAATGTTGTTGGTGGAGAGCATCAAGCAACGTGCTTCTAGCTGAGCCTCTAAGGTCAAAGGCACGTGTACAGCCATCTGGTCACCGTCGAAGTCTGCGTTAAATGCAGGGCATACCAACGGGTGTAGACGGATTGCTTTACCTTCAATCAAGATAGGCTCGAAGGCCTGAATACCCAAACGGTGCAAGGTAGGTGCACGGTTGAGCATAATAGGATGCTCGCGAATTACTTCGTCGAGAATATCCCATACTACAGGATCCTCTCTTTCAACCATCTTCTTGGCAGCCTTGATAGTGGTTGCCATACCGCGTAATTCCAAACGGCCATAGATGAAGGGCTTGAAGAGCTCAAGTGCCATCTTCTTAGGAAGACCGCACTGGTGTAGACGGAGGTAAGGTCCGCAGGTAATAACGGAACGGCCTGAGTAGTCAACACGCTTACCTAAGAGGTTCTGACGGAAGCGACCCTGCTTACCCTTAATCATGTCAGCTAAGGACTTTAGGGCGCGCTTGTTAGAGCCGGTGATCGCACGACCGCGACGGCCGTTATCCATCAAAGCGTCGACAGATTCCTGAAGCATACGCTTTTCGTTGCGTACGATGATCTCAGGAGCTGCTAACTCAAGCAATCTCTTTAGACGGTTATTACGGTTGATGACGCGACGATACAGATCGTTCAAATCTGAGGTTGCGAAGCGACCGCCATCCAAAGGTACCAAAGGACGTAAATCAGGAGGTAGCACAGGGAGGACAGTTAAAATCATCCACTCAGGCTTATTACCTGACTTAATGAAGCTTTCAATAAGCTTCAAGCGTTTAGCGTACTTCTTACGGTTAGATTCAGAAGAGGTAGAATCCAAAGCCTCACGTAGGCTCTTCTCTTCCATGTCTAAATCGATCTGCTTTAAGAGATCTAAAATAGCCTCAGCACCCATCTTGGCACTGAAATCATCGCCGTACTTAGTTAAAGCATCAACATATTGCTCTTCGTTCAAAAGTTCGCGCTCTTTCAGCTCAGTCATGCCGGCATCGGTCACAACATAGCTTTCAAAATAAAGCACAGACTCAATATCACGAAGCTTCATATCAAGCATCAAGCCAATACGTGAAGGTAGTGACTTCAAATACCAAATATGTGCAACTGGAGCTGCTAGCTCAATGTGGCCCATACGCTCACGGCGTACCTTGGCCTGAGTAACTTCAACACCGCACTTATCGCAGATGGTTCCACGATGCTTCAAGCGCTTATATTTGCCGCACAAGCACTCGTAATCCTTAACAGGTCCGAAAATCTTGCAGCAGAACAAGCCATCACGCTCAGGCTTGAAGGTACGATAGTTAATGGTCTCGGGCTTCTTAACCTCACCATATGACCAAGACTGGATCATCTCAGGGGATGCCAAGCCGATCTTAATGGCGTCGAAGTCCTCAAGACGTTCTTTCTTGAAGGCGTTGCTACGGGTGGCCATCTTGCCTAAATTGTCGCTAATGCCTAAATCGAGCATATCTTCGTCCTTAGAAGAGCTCATAGCATTAGCGGTCAAACCCTTTAGCAGTTCGTCGTCCTGATTGTTTTCAATGCTCACAACAGTATCTCCTATTGTCGTAGCCTAGCCGGGATTTTGCTCCCGGCTGAAAATCGATTAAACCTTGCGAATGAGCTCAATGTTGATGCCCAATGAACGAATTTCACGGAGCAACACGTTGAAGGACTCAGGAATGCCGGCATCCATACGGTATACACCGTCAACGATGTTCTTGTACATCTTGGTTCTGCCGTTAACATCGTCGGACTTGACGGTGAGCATTTCACGCAGAGTATAAGCAGCACCATAAGCTTCCAATGCCCAGACTTCCATTTCACCGAAGCGCTGACCACCGAACTGAGCTTTACCGCCCAAAGGCTGCTGAGTAACCAAGCTGTAAGAGCCAGTTGAACGAGCATGCATCTTGTCATCAACCAAGTGGTTCAACTTGAGCATGTACATGATACCGACGGTAACCTTACGCTCGAAGGCACGACCGGTACGGCCATCGTACAACTTCATCTGGCCGCTCTCAGGCATACCTGCCATTCTGAGCATAGCCTTAATGTCCTGCTCCTGAGCACCATCGAATACTGGAGTTGCAACAGGTAAACCATCACGTAGGTTATTAGCAAGAACCATAACCTGCTCATCAGTCATCTCAGAGAGGTCAACCTTCTGTGAGGTATCGCCTAAGTCGTAGATATCCTGTAGAGTCTTACGGATCTCAGCCATAGCGCGATGCTCGTTGAGCATACGGTTGATCATGTCACCAATGCCCTTAGCAGCAAGACCTAAGTGAACCTCAAGCACCTGACCGATGTTCATTCGTGAAGGAACGCCCAAGGGGTTCAACACCATATCAACGGGACGTCCGTTCTCATCAAAAGGCATGTCCTCGATCGGGGTAATTCTGGAAATAACACCCTTATTACCGTGACGACCTGCAAGCTTATCACCAGGCTGAATACGACGCTTAACAGCAAGATAGACCTTAACGATCTTCAAGACACCAGGAGTTAAATCATCACCCTCGGTATACTTCTTGCGCTCTTTTTCAAACTTCTCTTTGTACTCTTTGGCAAACTCATCAAGACGTACAGAGAACTCCTCAAGCTGACGCTGAGCAGTATCATCATCTAAACGCTGGGAGAGAACATCCTCATCTGCTAATGCCTCAACCTTAGATGTAGCCATGCCACTACGGATCAACAAAGCACGAGCCTGATTGATTAGGCCTGAGGTTAAGAAGCCAAATTCCTCGTCCAAGTCCTTCTTGACCTGAGCGATGTGCATCTCTTCAATTTCCTTGGCACGCTTATCCTTCTCTACACCCTCACGAGTGAAGATCTGGACATCGACTACGGTACCTACGCAATCATTAGGAACGCGCAATGAGGAATCCTTAACCTCAGAGGCCTTCTCACCAAAGATTGCACGGAGTAGCTTCTCTTCAGGGGTCAACTGAGTCTCACCCTTAGGAGTTACCTTACCGACCAAGATATCGCCACCGTTGACCTCGGCACCGACGTATACGATACCAGCCTCATCAAGCTTAGATAGAGCGGCCTCACCAACGTTTGGAATATCTGCGGTGATTTCCTCAGGTCCAAGCTTAGTATCACGGGCAACGCATGAGAGCTCAATGATATGAACAGTAGTCAAACGATCCTTAGCTGCTACACGCTCGGACACCATGATGGAGTCCTCGTAGTTGTAGCCGTTCCAAGGCATGAAGGCGATTCTCATGTTCTGACCTAAGGCAAGCTCACCCATATCGGTGGAGCAACCATCGGCGAGCACGTCACCGGCCTTCACAAGCTCATGTAAGCCTACGCAAGGACGCTGGTTAATGCTGGTGCTCTGGTTAGAACGTGAGTATTTAATTAAGTTGTAAATATCAACGCCGGCATCATACTCGTTCTCAACCTCATCAAGGTTTACACGAACTACGATACGACCAGCATCGACGTGCTCAATCACACCGCCACGCTTAGCGATGATGGCAACACCTGAGTCAACAGCAACTGCACGCTCCATACCGGTGCCAACGAAAGGCTTCTCGGAACGAACAGTAGGAACAGCCTGACGTTGCATGTTTGCACCCATCAAAGCACGGTTAGCGTCGTCGTGCTCCAAGAATGGAATCAAAGCTGCTGCCACAGAAATAATCTGCTGAGGAGAAACGTCCATGAACTGAACATCAGCGGCTTTACGCACGACGGAATCACCGTTGTAACGGCACTGAACGTAATCAGAAACAATCTTACCGTTCTCATCTAAGTCAGTGTTAGCCTGAGCGATAACATACTGACCTTCATCAATTGCAGATAGATAGGCAAATTCCTCTTGAACGACACCATCGCGAACATAGCGATAAGGAGTCTCAAGGAAGCCATAATCGTTGCAACGAGCAAATACTGCTAAGGAGTTAATCAAGCCGATGTTAGGACCTTCAGGGGTCTCAATCGGGCACAAACGACCATAGTGAGTAGGATGAACGTCGCGAACCTCGAAGCCGGCGCGCTCACGGGTCAAACCACCAGGACCTAAGGCAGAAATACGACGCTTGTGGGTGATTTCTGACAGAGGGTTGTTCTGATCCATGAATTGTGAGAGCTGGGATGAACCATAGAACTCACGAATAGCAGCACTAATAGGCTTAGCGTTGATAAGCTCCTGAGGAGTAGTGTTATCAAGATCGCCTAAAGACAATCTCTCTCTTACCGCACGTTCAACACGAACCAAACCAATACGGAACTGGTTTTCAGCCATTTCGCCTACGGAGCGAATACGACGGTTGCCTAAGTGGTCGATATCATCGACGCTGTCCTTGCCGTTACGGATCTTAACTAAGTAACGTAGAACATTGACGATGTCGGAATTAGACAAAGTGCCACGCATTGCTTCATTGTCAATGCGAGAACGATCAAGCTTCAAGGCCTTATTCTTAGCGTCAACTACCTTGCAGTTAAGTTCGGTTACATTGACATCAAGTTCTAAGGTATCTAAAGGAAGGATCACAGCCTCATCAAAGCCGAACTTATCCATTTCCTTAGCATCAAACTTGACCTTAAAGAGGAAGCGATCAGCTGAAGGCTTAAGTTCATCCTCATCCTTGCAATAGATGCCGTAATTTAAGTAGTCAAGAAGCTTATAAGCACCAGAAATAGGAGTTAAATCAGGTAGGCACTTGCGCTCATCCTCATCAAGATAAGGCTTGATAGCTTCAATAACCTTAGGGAAGGAGCAGTAAACATTGCCACCTGCAATCACGATACCAGACTCTTCATTATTGATAGAGACCTCAGGATCGGATAACAAGCGCTTTAAGCCTAGGCGGAAGTTCTTTAACTCATAGAAACGAGAGTCGAACTTCATACGACCAACGGATGAAAGATCGTAACGATCCTCTGCAAAGAACAGATTCTTAAACAGGGATTCTGCAGCTTCAATAGTTGCATTTTCACCCGGACGCATCATCTTATAGATTTCAAACAATGCGGCATTACGATCGGCCTCGTCAGAGGTTAAATCGCGGGTGGTATCGTTGCGTAGGGTATCGGCCATGAACGGACCTTCGTTCACCTGGCTGATGTATAACACCTCAAGCTTCTTGATACCTGCAGTTGCGATAAGAGGTAGAGAATCTTCAGTTAATACGGTGTTAGCGCAAAGAACTACGTTGCCTTCTTTATCAGCATAGTTCTTAGCAACGATCTTGCCTAAAAGATATTCAGCTGGAACTTCAATTGAACTTACGCCAGCCTTCTTTAAGAGGCGAATATGACGACCAGTGATCTTCTTGCCCTTCTCAACGATAAGCTCTTTACCAGCCATGATATCGAAGGAAGCAACCTCGCCCTGCAATCTTTCAGGGACAAGCTCCATAGAGATCTTATTAGACTTTAAGGTGAACTCTACGGTATCGAAGAATAGGTCTAGAATTTGCTCAGTGTTATAGCCCAAAGCGCGAAGCAATACAGTTGCCGGTAGCTTACGACGACGGTCGATACGGACAAACAGGTTATCGCGGTGGTCAAATTCAAAATCAAGCCATGAACCACGGTAAGGGATGACACGAGAGCTGAAAAGTACGCGGCCAGGATGGGTCTTACCCTTATCGTCATCAAAGAAGACGCCTGGAGAGCGATGTAACTGGGAAACGACAACACGCTCGGTACCATTGATGATGAAGGTACCATTGTCGGTCATGAGCGGGATCTCGCCCATGTAAACATCCTGGTCAATGCGCTCTTTGACGGATTTAGGTGCGTCCTTCTCATAACGAATGAGAGACAGCTTTACCTTTAACGGGGCAGAATAAGTGGTTCCGCGTATCATGCATTCGCGGACATTGAACTTAGGCTCACCCAAATGGAAGCTGTTATAAGCCAACTCAGCGTTGCCAGAGTTGCTCTTGATGGGGAACACACTCTTAAAAGCAGCAACAAGACCATTTTCATTGTTTGGGTCAGAGCTGATGAATTGTTTGAAGGAGTCGATTTGAACGGCTAGCAAATAAGGAGTGTCTAGAACTTTAACTCGCTTGCCGAAATCCTTACGGATGCGCTTTTGCTCAGTATAGGAGTAGACCATGGATAGGGGATCCTCGAATTGATCTGTTTCCGGTATGAGATGCTTTTGCATCTACGTGTTATTCAGTCACCGAACCCGAGACCCCCAAATAGGAGCCTCGGGTTTGATTTTTAGGACATTTTAGTCCAACACCGGCCGGTGAAAACCGGTGCTAAGCAACAACTGCCGGATTATTCCATGGCAGCCTTGGCACCAGCTTCTTCAAGAGCCTTAACCAAAGCTTCAGCGTCAGCCTTAGGCATTGCTTCCTTAACCTTGCAAGGAGCAGACTCAACCAAGTCCTTAGCTTCCTTCAAGCCGAGGCCGGTAGCACCACGAACTGCCTTGATGACAGCGATCTTGGTAGCACCAACTTCCTTCAAGACAACGTCGAACTCGGTCTTCTCTTCAGCAGCAGCAGCGCCAGCAGCAGGGCCAGCAACAACAGCAGCAGCAGCGGAAACACCAAACTTCTCTTCCATTGCCTTAACTAACTCGACGACTTCGGTAACGGACATAGCAGCGATTGCGTCAAGGATTTCGTCCTTAGAAATTGCCATTTTATTTTTCCTTTAAAAAAATTTCTTATGCTAGGCAAAGCCTTAGC